>JANXSI010000326.1 GCA_025352765.1 Devosia sp.
GCTGGCGCTCATCGGACCGGTGCCGTTCCCGGTGTTCTTCGGGCTGCTGCTGATCATCCAGTTCATGTACGGCACGGCGGCCTCCAACATGAACTCGCTCTCGATGGAGCCGCTCGGCAATGTCGCCGGCACGGCAGCGTCAGTGTTCGGGTTCATCCAGACGGTGGGTGGCGCGCTGCTCGGGACCTTCATCGGCCAGCATTTCAACTTCACGCTGGTGCCCAACGCCGCAGGCTACGCGACAATGGGAACGCTGGTGCTGATCTGCGTGCTGATCGCGGAAAAGGGCCGGCTGTTCGGCGTGGGGCAGGAATACGCCCACGTCGCCCCGGTCATCGCCGAAGGCCACTAGGCTCGGCTATTGGTCGGTCTTGCGCCCGACATAGACCGTCCAGCCCATCAACGGGCGGATGGTCCTCAGGTAATATCCCCAATCGGCATTGGACTTGTCGAGCACCGCGTCGTGGTCGGCATGACCGGGGTTCTCGCGTGCCCAACGCAACGTGGCGTGCCGATGGTGGCTGGCGTAGCGCTCGAAATCGGCCTCCGAGGCCGAGATCAGCGCCGACACCTCCGCACCGTGCCGTTGCACCACGCCGAGCATTTCGATCGCGTCGAGCGGTAGGTGCTGGTGCGTGTTGACCGCCGGCCGGTGTTTCAGCGTCAGATCGCCGATCACCACCGCGCCGCCCGGCTTTGCGGCCGCCGTCATCCACTCGATGGCCTGGACAAACCCGCCCAGCGTGAAGGCCGCCCCGAGGCAGAGCACGACGTCGTAGCTGGCGGGTTCGGGCCGGAACTTTTCGGCCGGGCCCTCGATGAATTGCAGCTTGCCCGAGGCCGGCGGCTTACGCTTCGCGGCCTCGATGAATTTGGGGTTGGTTTCGAGACCCGTGCCGTCGATGGTGAAGCGCTCGGCCCATTGCCGCATCACCCAGGCCTTGCCACAACCGACATCGAGCACGCGCAGCCCGTCGCGGATATCGCAAAAGTCGTCGAGCAGCCGCAGCTTCCGGTCGGTCACCGGATTCTGAATGTCGATATCGGCCTCGGCGATGGCCCAATAGTCGGAACTGTTCAAAGCGCATCCTCCTCGCCTCGACGTTGCGCACTATAGCGCGCAACCGGCGTCCAAGATCAATCGCATGGCCGAGGCTCACCCATCACGATCGGTCGTGAGCCATGCCCTAACAGCGCCGGGTGGAACGTCATTTGATCAAGCGCAAGCTTGATCCCGGCGGGCTCAGTCGGAAGTAGGTGTCTGTCCGGAGGCGGCCGGCTGCAGTCCGAGGAAGTCGAACAGTTTCGGATCCAGCATGTGGCTCGGGCGGATGTTGCCGAGGGCGTGGATCATCACGTCCTTGCGGCCCGGCATCCGCTGCTCGATGTCGTTGAGCATCGCCTTCATGGCGTTGCGCTGCAGCCCGTCCTGGCTGCCGCAGAGGTCGCACGGGATGATCGGGAACGCCATCTGCTCGGCGAATTTGGCGAGGTCGGGCTCGGCGCAGTAGATCAGCGGCCGCAGCACTTCGACGTCGCCCTCGTCGTTCAAAAGCTTTGGCGGCATCGCGGCGAGCTTGCCGCCGTGGAAGAGGTTCATGAAGAAGGTTTCGAGACTGTCCTCGCGGTGGTGGCCGAGCACCAGCGCCGAACAGCCCTCTTCCCGCGCGATGCGGTAGAGGTGGCCGCGCCGGAGGCGCGAACAGAGCGAGCAATAGGTCGCCCCGGCCGGCAGCTTGTCGGTGACGACCGAATAGGTGTCCTGGTACTCGATCCGGTGTGCGATCCCGTTGGCATTGAGGAAATCGGGCAGGATGTGTTTTGGAAAGTTCGGCTGGCCCCGGTCGAGGTTGCAGGCGAGCAGTTCGACCGGCAGCAGTCCGCGCCATTTGAGGTCGAGCAGGAGCGCCAGCAAGCCGTAGGAGTCCTTGCCGCCCGACAGCGCCACTAGCCAGCGCTCGCCCGGCCGCACCATGCCGAACTTCTCGATCGCCTCGCGGGTCAGGCGGATCAGGCGCTTGCGCAGCTTGTTGAATTCGACCGATCGCGGGGCGTTGCGAAAGATCGGATGGGCGCCGGACACATCCTCGGCACTTTCTTCGATCAGGTCCTTGGCGACGATCTCGTTCATGGCGCCCTGATACCCCCTCGCGGCAGCTGGCGAAAGCCCCGCAGAGCCGAGATTACAATGGTGTAAGCGGCAGCACTTTCCTTGCGGAAGCCCGTTTCTGTCAGTTAGATGACCCTAACCCTAGGCCCAGGAGACACTTGGTGTTCCGCTCGTTCTTCCCCAACCCGCAGCCCTTCTTCGTCTCAGCCATCGCCTGGACCGCCGTCGCCATGACGCTGTGGTTCGTGGGTGGCTCGTGGCTGGAGCAGTATCTGAGCCTCGGGCCGTGGCTGGCGGTGGTGCCCACCGAGGCCAATCCGGCGCCATTCTTCGATACCCACAAGGTCTGGCTCTACGAATACGTGATCGCCGCCGGTTACCTGTTCTGCGTGCCGTGGTTCTTCGCGACCGACAACCGCCGCTGGTACTGGTGGAGCGTCGTCGGTTCGGTGACGATCATCGAGGTTGTGTACTTCAACGTGCAGGTCAGCGCCTGGCTGAACGACTGGTACGGGACCTTCTACGACCTGATCCAGACGGCGCTCGACCCTGCCAAGAAAGGTACGGTGACGATCGAGCAGTATCTGGGGCAGATCTCGACGGTCGCAGTGGTGTTTGCGGTCAACATCTTCGTGCTCGTCATCAACGCCTTCCTCAACGCGCACTACCTCCTGCGCTGGCGCCGCGCGATGACCTTCTACTACATGGCCAACTGGCCCAAGGTCCGCACCATCGAGGGCGCGGCGCAGCGAGTCCAGGAGGATACGCAGAACTTCTCGCAAATCGTCGAGAGCCTTGGGCTCAACATCGTCTCGTCGTTCATGACGCTGATCGTGTTCCTGCCGATCCTGTGGAATCTGTCGAGCCACATCGTCGACCTGCCGTTCTTCGGCGCGGTGCAGGGCAGCCTTGTGTGGCTGGCCCTGTTCCAGGCGATCTTCGGCACATTCCTGTTCGCCGTCGTCGGCATTCGTCTGCCAGGCCTCAACTTCGCCAACCAGCGCGTCGAGGCGGCCTATCGCAAGGAACTGGTCTATGGCGAGGACGAAGCCGGCCGGGCCCAGCCGGTCACCGTGCGCGAGCTGTTCAAAAACGTGCAGCGGAACTACTTCCGCATCTACTTCCACTACACCTACTTCAACATCGCGCGGTACGCGTTCCTCAACGCCAGCCAGTTCTTTCCCTACATCGCGATGGGGCCGAGCATCGTTGCGGGCGTCCTCACCTTCGGCCTGTTCCAGCAGATCCTTTCGGCCTTCGGGCAGGTGGCGGACTCGTTCAGCTTCCTGATGAACTCGTGGACGACGATCATCAATCTGATCTCGATCTACCAGCGTCTGCGCGGCTTCGAAAAGCAGATCCCGCCCGGCTCGCTGGTGATTGCCAACGACTACGACGATCCGCGCTACCTCGCGACCGAGATCGTCCCGCCCGACGCAACGCCGGCGGTCGTGCCGGAATAGCCGCTGCCGAGCCCCTTGCCTACGCGCAGGTAAGGGCGTCAAGCGACGGGGCGGCGCCAGGCGGTGCCCCCCTGCTACCCAGCCCACACCGAAGGCGTAGCAAACGGAGGTTCCCGCTTTCGCGGGAATGACTCAGTGGAAAGAGCGGACCCCAGCCAAACAAAAAAGGCCGCCCACCGGGCGGCCCTTTCCAATACTGCGATCGGATCCGATCAGCGTGAGTAGAACTCGACGACCAGGTTCGGTTCCATCTGGACCGGGTACGGCACGTCCGACAGGGCCGGCACGCGCACATAGGTGGCGGTCATCTTGTTGTGGTCGACTTCCACGTACTCAGGAACGTCACGCTCGGCGAGCTGGACGGCCTCGAGGACGACGCCGAGCTGCTTGGAGCGCTCGCGCACTTCGATCTTGTCGCCGACCTTGACCTGGTAGGACGGGATGTTGACGCGCTTGCCGTTGACCAGCACGTGGCCGTGGCTGACGAACTGGCGGGCAGCAAACACCGTCACCACGAACTTGGCGCGGTAGATGATGGCGTCGAGACGGCTCTCGAGCAGGCCGATCAGGCGCTCGCCGGTGTCACCCTTGACGCGGGCGGCTTCGGTGTAGAGCTTCTTGAAGGCCTTTTCGGTGATCGAGCCGTAGTAGCCCTTGAGCTTCTGCTTGGCGCGGAGCTGCAGGCCGTAATCGGAGGTCTTGCCCTTGCGGCGCTGGCCGTGCTGGCCGGGGCCATAGGCCCGCGCATTGAGCGGGGATTTCGGACGGCCCCAAAGGTTTTCACCCAAACGGCGGTCGATCTTGTGCTTAACTGAATCGCGCTTCGACATCGGAATCCTTTCAAAGATCGTCGAAAGTGATTGCGCCCTCCTCTGCCCTGCCTTGCGGCGAGAGCCGACAGATCTCTGATAAATCAGACAATCCCGGGTGCGCTCGAGGAACTCCGGCCAGAGGCTGGGGCTCAACAAGTTGCGGTCCGATACAGGCGAGGTGGGCCGGAGTCAAGCCGGACGGCCGGAAAAGCCCGATCAACCGGGGTTTCGGCATCGGCTGCGGCCGCTGCCTCAACTGACCGCGCGGTCGAGGCTGCGCTGGTTGCGGAGGCCCGGGAAGGCCTGGCTCCAGATCGCCGAGACCGCCATCGTGGCGGCGCCGCCGACGGCCACGGCCACCTGGGCACCCAGCCACGCCGCCATGACGCCGGCTCGGAACTCGCCGAGTTCGTTGCTGGCGCCGATGAACACCGAATTGACCGCATTCACCCGGCCCCGGACGCTGTCGGGGGTCCACAGCTGCATGATGGTCTCGCGGATCGACACCGAAACCATGTCGCAGGCGCCCATCAGCATCAGCATCGGGATGGACAGGAAGATCGACTGCGAGATGCCGAAGATGGCCGTGAACAGCCCAAACAAGGCGACGAAGATGAACAGGATTCGGCCGGCGTGATCCCTGATCGGATAGCGGGCGAGCAGGATTGCCGTGGGGATGGCGCCGATTCCGGGCGCGGCGCGCAGGAAGCCGAGCCCGGCGGCACCGACATGCAGCACATCGAGCGCAAAGATCGGCAGCAGCGCGGTTGCCCCGCCCATCAGCACGGCGAAGAGGTCGAGCGAGATGGCGCCCAGTACGACCTTTTCCTGCCGGATGTAGCGGAAACCGGCGAGCAGCGTCGACAGACTGGTGGCTGCCTCGGAGACGCGCTGGGCTGGCGCCGCGATCATCAGCACGCTGGCGACCGCGCCGATCGAGAAGGCCGCGGCGACACCGAAGGCGAGCTGCAGCGAAATGGCGGCCAGCACGCCGCCGATGACCGGTCCGATGATATTGGCCAGTTGCCAGGCAGCGGCGTTGAGCGAGATGGCGCTCGCCAGCGCCTCGCGCGGCACGAGATTCGGCGCCAGCGAGGACGACGCCGGGCCTGTGAAGGCGCGCGCGGTGCCAAGGACCACGAGCACGACGAAGACCGGCCAGACCTCGTGAACGGCCGCCCCGGCGAAGAAGAACAGCGCCACGGCGCAGAGGAACTCGATGGCGCCACAGATCGCCATGATGCGCCGGCGGTTGAAGCGGTCGGCGACAAGGCCGGTCACCAGCACCAGGAGCAATGCCGGCAGGAACAGCGTCAGCCCGACGAGGCCGAGATACAGCGCGTTCTTGGTCAGCAGGTAGATCTGCAGCCCCACCGCCACCGACATGATCTGCGCGGCGAAGCTGGTCAGCGAAATCGCCAGCCAGAAGAACCGGTAGCTCGGATAGTGGATGGCCTGGGAAGACGACGCGGCGGGAGTTTCTGCGGAATTGTCCATAATGTCGCGGGCAATGGCATGGCGCGCCGCCACAGTCAAAAGCTAATCGGTCGTGCCCTCGCCCTTCGCCGGGCGGTTGGGCTTGGGTCGTTCGTGCTTGCGGTCAAGCGAGGAGATGATGCCGCGCAGCGTCCGCACCTCCTGCGCCGACAGCGGACCCCGGCTGAACATGGCGCGTATGTTGTTGATCACTGTCGGGCGCTTGTCCGGCGCGGTGAAGAAACCGGAGCGGTCGAGGGCGTTCTCGAGCTGGTCGAAAAAGCCGACCAATTGGTCGCGCGTCGCAGGTTCCGCCACGGTCTCGGTAAACAGCAGCTTCTGGCCGAGATCCGTCTGGCGGCGCCATTCATAGGCCATGATGAGCACCGCTTGCGCAATGTTGAGCGAGGCGAAGGCCGCCTCGACCGGCAGGGTGACGATGGCGTCCGAGATCGCCACCTCCTCGTTGAAGAGGCCCCAGCGCTCCCGCCCGAACAGGATGCCGGCTTTGGCACCGGTTTCGACATGGGCGATCGCGCGCTGCGCCGCCTCTTCGGGTCCGAACACTGGCTTTTGCAGGTCGCGGCGGCGCGCGGTGGTGGCAAACACCAGCGACAGGTCGGCGACGGCCGCCTCGGTGGTCTCGAACACCCGGACCTTGTCGATGACGTGGTCGGCCTTGGACGCCGCGGCGATGGCCTTCTCGTTCGGCCATCCGTCACGTGGGTTCACCAGCCGCAGGTCCCACAAGCCGAAATTGGCCATGGCGCGCGCCGTGGTGCCGATGTTTTCGCCCAACTGCGGCTCACAGAGGATCACCGCGGGGCTGGGGCGAAAGATGAAGTCTTGCGATTTGTCAGTGCCGGCCATGGTCGGCACTTAGTGCGGAAGTGGTTTTGAGATCAAGCGACCTTGCGCCGGGTGATTTCCTTGACCTTGCTGCCCCGCTCCCATTCGCGGTCCAAAATCGCGAAGTGCAGCTCCTCGTCCCACTCGCCCTGGAACAGAGCGTGCTCGCGATAATGGGCCTCGAGCCGCATGCCCAGATTCTTCAGCAACCGCGCCGACGGCTCGTTGCTGCCCGCGGTGCGGGCGAAGATCCGGTGGAACTTGTGGTTGGTGAAGGCGTACGACATCGCGGTCCGTACCGCTTCGGCGCCATAGCCAAGACGGCGAAACTGCGGGGCGATGGCAAAGCGGATCTCGCCTTGCGCGGCCGTCGCATCGGTCCATTTGATCGACACGTGCCCCATCACGACACCGTCTGCGTTCCGCACCACGGCCATGGTGAGCACATCGCCCGGCCGGGTCAGCCGGGTCTGCTTGCGCATGGCGTCGAGGGCGAGCTTGCTTTCGCCCGCATCCCGGGACTTCCAGTCGAGATAGCGCTGCACCTCGGGGAGAGCGTAATAGCCCTGGACGGATTCAAGGTCGGATTTTTCGAACGGCCGCAGCGTCAGCCGCGCGGCTTTCAGTTTCACGTCGGATTTGATCATTTTCTCGTGCCTCCCGCATACACCGGTCAGAGTCCCAACGAGGGATCGAGGTCGGGGTCCGTATTCGGAACAGGAACTTATCCCGGGGCGCGCGCCGCCTGCTCAGCCCCGGGCCGCAAGCCATTCGTCTTGGAGGATGGCGTAGATCAGGTCCTCGTCCCAGCGCCCCTTGAAGCGCGCATGCTCCCGAAAATGCGCCTCCTCGCGCATACCTAGACGAACCATGACCCGCGCGGACGCCAGATTGCTGGCATCGCAGCGGGCGTAGACCCGATGCAGGCCGGCGTCTTCGAAGCCGAAAACCAGCAGCGCTCGGGCCGCTTCGGTGGCGTAGCCCTGCCCGTGGACGTCCGGATGCAGGATGTAGCCGATCTCGGCCTGCTGATCGACGACGCTGCGCCAGATCAGCGACACTTCGCCGATCAGGCGGTCATCGGCAATTCGCTCAATGGCGAGCAGGATCTTGTCGCCCTCGGTGGTGAACGCGATCTGGCTGGCCCTGGCCCTTACGGCCTCGGCACACTCCTCGTGGTTCATCGGCTGGTCGAACAGAAATTGTGCCACGTCCGCGCGACTGCGGTAGGAATAGACCGCGTCGACATCACCACGGTTGAACGGCCGCAGCCGCAACCGTTCGGTGACGATCGGGTAGTCGGGGGCGTAGAGCGCCGTGACGGGCACCGGGACCTGGCTCATGGCGGCGGGCGTAGCCCCCGGGCGAGCCGAAATCAACCGCCTTGCGGACGGATCGGCGCAGGTGCAATTTTCGACAATGGACCGAAAACCGCGCCCGATCGTCGACATTTCAGCCAGCTGCGCCTGCGGCGCGGTGTCGATGCACCTTGCCGGCAAGGTCCACGCGATGTTCCTGTGCTCGTGCGAGGATTGCCAGCGCGCCACCGGCACAGGACACTCGGCGGTGTTCATGGCCAGCCCCGCGGACGTGACGATCACCGGCGAGCTCCGGCACTTTGCCCGCGTCGCCGAGTCCGGCTTCAGCTTCACCCGGTATTTCTGCGGTATATGTGGAACACCGATCTACGGGCAGTCGGCGCGCGCGCCCGACGCCATGATGATCCCCGTCGGCCTGTTCGGCGCCGCCGCGGCGGACTGGTACGCACCCAGCCAGCTGATTTTTGCACGCAGCCACCGTGAATGGGACCTCGTGGCCGACGGCCTCCCCCATCACCAGACCTATCGCGAAAAGGGAGCGCTGATGTGACCGGAAGGGCTGTGCTGTTCGTCCATGGTGGCGGCGACGACGCCTACCGCTGCGACAAGGAAATCGTCGACCGGCTGCAGTCCGACCTCGGTCCGGACAAGCCGATCGACGTCCCGTTGATCGCCGGCCTCGAGGTCCTCGACTGGCCGGCGGTTGCCAGCCAGCTCGGCACGGCCCTCGAGGCTCTTCCGCGCGGCGCCATCGTCGTGGCGCACTCTTTGGGCGCCGCGGCCGTGCTGAAGCTGCTCAGCGCCGGCGCCGATCCGAAGCTGTCCCAGCTCTTCCTCCTCGCCCCGCCCTACACCGGCGCCGATGGCGACTGGGGTGACGGCGACTTCGCCTTGCCGACCGATTTCGCCATGCGCCTGCCGCGCGGGCTGCCGATCACCCTTTGGCACAGCGAGGACGACGAGACCATTCCGGTGGAGAGCGCGCATCGCTACGCGGCGAAGCTGAACGCCGCCAGGGTGGTGATCGTCCATGAATACGGGCACCAGTTCGAGGGCAATCTCGCCTTCCTTGCCGACGCCATTCGCAAGGCCGTACGATGACCGCCGCCTCGGATCACATGGCCGCCCGCCTCCGCCCGGTGCTGGCAAAGGCAAAGCTCGAGCTGGTGGAAAAGAAGATGTTCGGCGGAATGGGCTTCATGCTGCGTGGCAACATGCTGATCGGCACTACCGCCAAGGGCGCCCTGCTCGTCCGCATCGATCCGGCGAAGGCAGAAGAGGCCATCGCCCGCGGCGCCGAGCCAATGCACATGGGCCCGCGGCTGATGACCGGCTTCATGGCTGTCAGTCCATCGGCTCTGCCCGAAGCAGCGAGCATCTGGACCTGGGTCGAGTTCTGCCTCGCCTACGTCAGCACGCTACCGAAAAAATGACGGGGCCCAGGATGAAATCAACCACCATGGACTATCTGGCCGACCGCATCCGCGGGCTGCTAGATGGCGATCCGAGGATCGCCGAAAAGACCATGTTCGGCGGGCTGACCTTCCTGCTCAACGGCCGGATCCTCGTCGGCTGCAAGAAGGATGGCCGCATCCTGCTCAGCGTCGGCAAAGACCACTACGAGGAGGCCCTCGCCCGCTCCGGCGCGACGCCGATGCTGCATGGTGGTCGCGCGATGACCGGATTCCTGTGGGTCGAGGCCGACGCCATCGAAGACGACGACGACCTCGAGTCCTGGGTCAGAACCGCCGAACGCTGGGTGGCACAACTGCCACCCAAGGAGCCGGCGGCCTCGCGGCCTAAACGGCCGAAAACACCAGCGACGCGTTGACGCCGCCGAAACCGAACGAGTTCGACAGCACGTGCTTGAGCGCCTTGGGCTTGGACGCGTTCGGAACCAGGTCGAACTGCGCCGCGACCTCTTCGGGATCGGCAAGATTGAGCGTCGGCGGCAGCATCTGGTGGCGCAGCGCGAGGATCGAGATCACCGCCTCGATGGCTCCGGCGGCGCCCAGCATGTGGCCGGTCGACGACTTGGTCGAGGACACCGCAAGGCTCTTGCCGCGGTCGCCGAAGAGATTGCGGATGCCGTTGATCTCGGCGTTGTCGCCGACTTCGGTCGAGGTCGCGTGGGCGTTGACGTAGCCGATGTCGTCGGGCGTCAGCCCCGCCATCTTGATCGAATTGCGCATCGCCACCTGGGCCCCGGCGCCATCGGGCGAGCCCGAGGTCAGATGATAGGCGTCGGCCGAGGTGCCGTAGCCGGCAGCGATGGCCAGCGGCGTGGCGCCGCGCGCCACGGCGTGGCTCAGCCGCTCGATGACGACAACGGCCGCGCCTTCCGAGAGGACGAAGCCGGCATGGCCTTTGTCGAAGGGCCGCGAGGCTTCGGTCGGGCGATCATTGTAGGTGGTGTTGAGCGCCCGGGACGCCGCGAAGCCGCCGATCGACACCGGGTCGACCGACCCCTCGGCGCCGCCGCAGACAACGATTTCGGCCTCGCCGGTCTTGATCAGCCGCATGCCATCGCCGATCGCCTGGGCGGAGGCGGCGCAGGCGGTGACCGGCGCGCCGATCGGGCCCTTGAAACCGTAGCCGATCGAAATCCAGCCGGCGGCGAGATTGGCGAGAAAGCTCGGGACCGTGAACGGCGACAGCCGGCGCGGGCCGCGCTCGATGATGGTCTTGGCCGCCTCGGCCATCACCGGCGAGCCGCCGACGCCCGAGCCGATGACGGTGCCAGTAACCGCCTGCTTTTCCGGCGTATCGGCAACCCAGCCGGACTGGGCAATCGCTTCGGCCGCGGCGACGAGCCCGTACTGGATGAAGAGGTCCATCTTCTTGATGTCCTTGGGGTCGATGACGGTCGTCGGATCAAAGCCGTTGGGCGCCTCCTTGGGCGGCACGAGCCCCGCGATCTTGCAGGCGAAATCGGTGACGTCGAAGCGGTCGTTGACGACAATGCCGCTGCGGCCGGCCATCAGGGCCTCCCAGTTTGCGGCAACGCCAACACCCAGCGGCGAGACGACGCCCATGCCGGTGATGACGATCGGATCGGAGTCAGTCATTGAGGGTCCCCTTCAAGGATCAGATGGTCTGCAGCCGCTTCAACGCGCCGATCGAGTCGGCGAAGAGCTGCGGGCTCAATTCGGCCCGCATGTCGGCCTGGGCCTGCCGCCACAGCGGCAGCAAGCGATCGAGTAGAGCTTCACCCCCTTGGGTGAGGCCCGGGATGCGGCCATTGCCGCGCGCGGCGGCTTTAGACACCACCAGCCCCATGGCCTGGAGCCGATCGAGATTGCGGGTCAGGGTCGTGCGCTCGAAGCCCCGTTGCTCGGCGATTTCGCTGACCGTTGCGCCGGCGAGCCCACGCAGCGCACCCAACAGCGACAATTGTGTCGAAGTCACGCCGAATGGCCGCAAATAGGCGTCATAGCGCCGCGTAATGGCGCGCGCCGCCATCCGGCTGTTGGTCACGAGACAATCGGCGAACGCGTCGGTCATGCCCGTCACTTAGTGTGTATATGCACGGTGTCAAGAGCGAGGGGTGGGCGCCTGCACTTCTGCGTCGTGCCCGGACGTGCTCAGCCGAGCCAGGTAGTCGCGAAGCATGGCAGCGCGCCGCGGCCGGAAACTGGCTCCTCCGGCTTCGATCGAGAGCATCCGTTCCGGACGGAATATGCGGAAATCCTTGCGAAGGCAGCACCAGGCGAGCACCGCAAGCGACCTGTCGGCGTAAACGATGGCTAGCGGCCAGATATCCCTCTGCGTGGCGGCGTCACCCTGGTCGACGTAGCGGATGGACAGCGCCTGCTCATTCCAGCACGCCGAACGGATCACGCTCATGTCGACCGCCGGGAAACGCCGGTCGGGACGGTAGACGCGCGACACGGCGTGAAAGAGGTATAACTCCCGATCGTCAGGCAGGCTCGCCGTGACTTTTGCCAGCACCGACGCTGCGGCCTCCGCCAGTTGTGGGTCGCCCATGTGGGCGACCTCGGCCAAGCCGAGTGCCAAAGCCTCGATTTCCGTGCGATCGAAGGTTTGCGGCGGCAGCGCATAGTCCTCGGTCAGCCGGTAGCCATAGCCGCGTTCGCCCTCGATGCGGGCGCCGGCCGCCCTGAGGCTGTCAATGTCACGATACAGCGAACGCAGCGAGACGCCGGTTTCCTCGGCCAGGCGAGCCCCCGTGACCGGGGCCGGCAACACCCGCATCGCTTGCAGCAGTCGAAAAAGCCGGTCTGGTCGCGACATCGCTCAACTGACGGAAAGTGGCAGTTGGGTGTCCTTATACCCGATCGCGGCGGGTGAGCGAGCCCATCGGATCGATGCGCTAGAGCCTAAGCCAGTCACCATCGACTAACGTGAACGGAGCAAGAGATGACCATCAAGACCACCACGCACCTCAATTTCCGCGGCACCGCCCGCGCCGCGCTCGAGTTCTACCGATCCGTCTTCGGGGGCGAGCTTACCTCAGTCACCTACAGTCAGGCTGGTGCGGTGCAAAAGCCGTCCGAGTCCGATCAGATCATGTGGGGACAGGTCGAAGCCGAGAGCGGCTTTCGCATCATGGCCTATGACGTGCCCTCGGCCAAGGCGTGGGAGCCCGGCACGATCCCGATGTTCGTGTCGATCCGCGGCCAGGATGCAGACGACATCGCAGTTGTTTGGGCGAAGCTAGCCCAAGGCTCCTCGATCGTTGTGCCGCTGGCCAAGGCAGCTTGGTCGCCGCTCTACGGCATGCTGAAGGATGCTTTCGGCGTGACCTGGGTTCTGGATGTCGAGGGTCCCTACCAGGCCTGAGGCGAACAGTCAGGGTATGGCAGCCGAAAGTCCTCTGCTGCCTGCCTTTTCCACCCCCGGTTTTGTGCTATAGCGTCGCGCACATTCGGAAGGAGAATTCATCTATGTCCAAGATCAAAGTCGCCAACCCGGTCGTCGATCTCGACGGCGACGAGATGACCCGCATCATCTGGCAGGCGATCAAGGACAAGCTGATCCTGCCCTACCTCGACCTGCCGATCGAATATTACGATCTCAGCATCGAA
>JANXSI010000329.1 GCA_025352765.1 Devosia sp.
GCAATGGTGACGGGTCCGAACGGCCAGAGCGCCTCGGCGGCGCGGGCATAGACGCGGGCATCGCAATTGAGGCCGGGAACAAGCAGGAAAGGTGTCATGGCAAACCGGGAATGATGTTTCGTGCCTCACGCCTAACGCAGAAAACCGTGACTTGTCCGAACTCTGGCGGCCATATAAAGATATCTTTATATCCCATCTCGTAAGTTCGCCGCACGGATCCATCCGTGAGAGGATGATTGCATGAAAACGCTCACGCCCCACACCGACGCCCGCGCTGCCCTGACGGCGGCTGCCAAGGACCGTATTCTCGTGCTCGACGGCGCCATGGGAACGATGATTCAACAGCTCAGGCTCGACGAACCGGGATATCGCGGTGAGCGCTTCAAGGACTGGCACAAGGACGTTCGCGGCAACAACGATCTGCTGATCCTGACGCAGCCGGATGCGATCCGCGACATCCATCTGCAGTACTTTCTGGCCGGTGCCGACATCTGCGAGAGCAATACCTTCTCGTCGACGTCGATTGTTCAGGCCGATTACGGCGTGGAAGCGCTCGCCTACGAACTCAATGTGCAGGGCGCGAGGCTGGCCAAGGAAGCGGCGCAGATCGCCTTCGACCGCGACGGCAAGCGTCGCTTCGTCGCCGGCGCGCTGGGGCCACTCAACAAGACCGCGTCGATGTCGACCGACGTCAACAGCCCGGGCTCGCGCAACATCACCTTCGACCAGATCGCGGTCGCCTACGCCGAAGCCATCAATGGGCTGATCGACGGCGGGGCGGACCTGCTGCTGTTCGAGACCATCACCGACACGCTCAACACCAAGGCCGGCATCTTTGCCGCCCAGAAGATCTTTGCCGAGCGCGGATTCGACCTGCCGATCATGATCTCGGGGACGATCACCGACCTCTCCGGCCGCACGCTGTCGGGCCAGACGCCGAGCGCCTTCTGGTACTCGGTGCGCCACGCAAGGCCGTTCACCATCGGGCTCAACTGCGCGCTCGGGGCAAATGCCATGCGCCCGCACGTCGCCGAGCTTTCGGATGTCGCCGACACCTTCATCTGCGCCTATCCCAATGCGGGCCTGCCCAACGAATTCGGCAATTACGACGAGAACCCCGAGTTCATGGCGCGCCAGATCGAGACTTTTGCGCGTGAGGGGCTGGTCAACATCGTCGGCGGGTGCTGCGGCACGACGCCCGACCACATCCGCGCCTTCGCCGAGGTCGCCGCCCGGCACAAGCCGCGGCAGATCCCGACAGTCCCGACGCAGCTCCGGTTGTCGGGCCTTGAGCCCTTCACGCTCACGTCGGACATTCCGTTCGTCAACATCGGCGAGCGCACCAACGTCACGGGTTCTGCCCGGTTCAGGAAGCTCATCACTGCCGGCGACTACACCGCCGCGCTCGAGGTGGCACGCGACCAGGTGCAGAACGGCGCTCAGGTGATCGACGTCAACATGGACGAGGGCCTGATCGACAGCGAGAAGGTGATGGTTGAATTCCTCAACCTGCTGGCAGCCGAGCCGGATATCGCCCGCGTGCCGCTGATGATCGACAGCTCAAAATTCGCGGTGATCGAAGCCGGCCTCAAGTGCGTCCAGGGCAAGCCGCTGGTCAACTCGATCTCGATGAAGGAGGGCGTCGAAAAATTCCTCGAAACGGCGCGCCTCGTGCGCTCCTATGGCGCGGCGGTCGTGGTCATGGCCTTCGACGAGCAGGGCCAGGCCGATACCGAGGCCCGCAAGGTCGAGATCTGCACGAAAGCCTACAAGCTCCTCACCGAGGAAGTCGGCTTTCCACCGGAAGATATCGTCTTTGATCCCAACGTATTCGCGGTGGCGACCGGCATCGACGAGCACCGGAATTACGGAGTCGACTTCATCGAGGCGACACGCCGGATCAAGGCCAACCTGCCCCACGTCCACATCTCCGGCGGCGTCAGCAACCTCAGCTTCTCGTTCCGCGGCAACGAGCCGGTGCGCGAGGCGATGCACTCGGTGTTCCTCTATCACGCCATCCAGGCGGGGATGGACATGGGCATCGTCAATGCCGGGCAGCTCGCCGTCTACGACTCGCTGAATCCAGTCCTGCGCGAGGCGTGCGAGGACGTGATCCTCAACCGACGCGAAGATGCAACCGAACGGTTGCTCGAACTTGCCGAAGGCTACAAGGGCGGTGCCGGCCAGGAGCAGAAGGCACGCGACATGACCTGGCGCGAAAAGCCGGTCGCCGACCGCATCGCGCATGCGCTGGTCAACGGCATCACCGAATTCATCGACGCCGATACCGAGGAAGCTCGGCTCGGTTCGGTGCGGCCTTTGCATGTCATCGAGGGCCCGCTGATGGCCGGCATGAGCGTCGTCGGCGACCTGTTCGGCTCGGGCAAGATGTTCCTGCCGCAGGTGGTGAAGTCCGCCCGCGTGATGAAGCAGGCGGTGGCCCACCTCCTCCCCTACATGGAGGCGGAGAAGGACGCCAATGGCGACGCGCAAGGCGTCCGCTCGGCCGGCAAGATCCTGATGGCGACGGTCAAGGGCGACGTGCACGACATCGGCAAGAACATCGTCGGCGTGGTCCTGAGCTGCAACAACTACGAGATTATCGACCTCGGGGTCATGGTGCCGACGGCGAAGATTCTGGAAACGGCGCGCCGCGAGAAGGTCGACGTCATCGGGCTGAGCGGCTTGATCACGCCCTCGCTCGACGAGATGGTGCATGTCGCCTCGGAAATGGAGCGCGAAGGATTCGATATTCCCCTGCTGATCGGCGGGGCGACCACCAGTCGCGTGCACACGGCGGTGAAGATTCATCCGCAGTACACCAGTGGCCCGACCGTCCACGTGCACGATGCCAGCCGTGCCGTCGGCGTGGTTTCGGCGCTGCTGTCGAAGGAGCAGCGCCCTGCCTATGTCGCCGACGTCAAGGCCGAGTACGAGAAGGTTGCGGCGCGGCATGCCGAGGCGGAACTCGAAAAACGCCGGTTGCCGCTCGTCGACGCGCGGGCCAATGCGTTCAAGACCGACTGGACAGCTTACACGCCGCCCAAGCCGAGCTTTCTGGGCACCAAAGTCTTTGACAGCTACGACCTGCACGACCTCGCCCGCTACATCGACTGGACGCCGTTCTTCCAGGCCTGGGAGATGAAGGGGCGCTATCCTGCCATCCTCGAGGACAAGGAGCAGGGCGAGGCGGCGAGGCAGCTCTGGTCCGATGCACAGGACATGCTGAAGGAGGTCCTCCAGAAGGGCTGGTTCCGCCCCAAGGCGGTGATCGGGTTCTGGCCGGCGAACGCCATCGGCGACGATATTGGGATCTTCACCGACGACAGCCGCGGCGAGGAACTGGCGAGGCTCTACACTCTGCGCCAGCAGCTCTCCAAGCAGAAGGACAAGCCCAACCTCGCGCTCAGCGACTTCGTGGCGCCTGTCGGGACGCCGGACTACCTCGGCGCCTTTGTCGTTACCGCCGGGCTTGAGGAACAGCTTATTGCCGAGCGCTTCGAGCGCAAGAACGATGACTACTCCTCGATCCTGATCAAGGCGCTGGCTGACCGTTTTGCAGAAGCATTCGCCGAGGCGATGCACGAACGCGTGCGCAAGGAGTTCTGGGGCTACGCCTCGGATGAGGTGATCCCGACAGCCGAGCTGTTGCAGGAAAAGTACCGGGGCATCCGTCCTGCCCCGGGCTATCCGGCTCAGCCTGATCACACCGAAAAGACCACGCTGTTCCGCCTGCTCAATGCCAAGCAGCGCATCGGGGTCGAACTGACCGAGAGCTACGCAATGTGGCCGGGCTCGTCGGTCTCGGGCCTCTATTTCAGCCACCCCGACGCCTACTACTTTGGAGTCGCAAAGGTCGAGCGCGACCAGGTCGAGGACTATGCCCGGCGCAAATCGATGAGCATCCGCGAAGTCGAGCGCTGGCTCGGGCCGACCCTCAACTACACGCCGGTCCCCGAAAAGGTCGCCTCGTGAGCACCCCGTTCGACAAGGCATCCTCGTCGATACCGGTCACCGTGGTGACGACGGCCGGCGCCGATAGGTTCGCCGAACCCGGCGCGACGCTCCTCCATCTTGATCCGGCGCTGCACGAGCACGAGCCAGGAGCCGAGTGTGTGGCCTGCGCCGCGCGGGGTGACATTCGAGCGATGCTGTTCGACCTGCTGCAGTCGGCGCGGGCCGGGCAAAGGCCGCTCACTTCCGTGGTCGTTGATGCCTCGGAGCTGGCAAGTGCCATGCCGATTATCGACCGGCTTGAGCGTGGAAAAGTCCCAGCGTTTGGCCTGCGCGACCATACCGTGGCGCGGAGTTTTCACCTCAGCCGGGTGGTCTAGGCATCGGTCAGGGCGCCGATTTCGCCCTCGCAGATCACGCGGTTACGGCCCTGTCGCTTGGCTTCATAGAGGCACCGGTCAGCCCTTTCCATGAGGCTCGCCACAGTGTCGCCCGGGCGAAAAGTGGCTGTGCCGATTGAGACCGTGACGCCGCCCAAGACGCCCTTCCCCAAAACCCCGCGCAAGTCGCTGTCCATGATCGCCCGGCGGATGCGTTCGGCGGTGTGGCGTGCCGTGGCGAGGTCGGTGCCCGGGAGGATCGCCGCAAACTCGTCGCCGCCAATCCGGGCGGTCAAATCAGCTTGGCGCGTCGAGGCGAGCAGCGCACGGGCCGCAATGCGGAGGATCTCGTCTCCCACCTGGTGGCCATAATTGTCATTGAGCGACTTGAAATTGTCGATGTCCAAGGCGGAGTAGGACAGCTGTGCGCCGTCCATGCGGCTTTGCTCGACGGCGCGTGCCAGTTCCTCGTCCAGCGCTCCCCGATTGGCGAGGCCGGTCAGCGGATCGAGACGCCCGCCGGTCCGCAACATCTCGAGCTCGGAGCGTGTCTTGTCGAGCTCGATGGCCGCAGTCTCGAGCTCGTCGCGGAGTTGTTCGTGGGTCTTTGCCACTTGTGCGTTGGCCAGTTCCAGACGACCAATCAGGTCAAGCATCAGTCCCGCATCGAGGCGAGTGGCCACCAAAGTGGACGCAACTCCACTGAGTTGGGCCGAGTGCGTCCTCGACGCCTCGACGCGCTCCCCGATCAGGACATCGAGGGCGCTGAGGCGGGCCGTGATGCGGGCGACCGTCAGGGCCAGCGTCTCGTCGTTCTCGTAAGGGGCCACGAACTCGGAATAGAGCCGCGCACCAACCTGCTTGCCGTCCGTGACGATCTGCGCCACCCGCGCGCCTGCAGGGCTCCGCACGTCCGCGACATAGTCGTAAAGGAGCCGATAGAAGGTTGGAACCGGCGGGACCTGCGATCGCTCGAGCAGTCCGAGGACCGCGACGCCCTGGCTCACGGCGATATCGATTGCGACCGGAACGGCGCCCACGCTGCAGTTTCCTCTGGCGCGACCGCTCGGTCGGACGCAGGAGGAAGATTAGCCCGTATTTCCTGCCAAAGTGCTTACGGAGTCAGGTCTTTTGGCGGTTGCAGGTGGTTGATGAGGCTGGCTGTGGTGACTGTGTTGGCGAGCAGGCAGGCGATTGTCATCGGACCGACCCCGCCGGGGACCGGCGTGATCCACCCGGCCAGCTCGACGGCCGACGCGTAGTCCACATCACCCACGATGCGCGTCTTGCCCTCGCCCTTCTCGGGCGCTGCAATGCGGTTGATGCCGACGTCGATCACCGCGGCGCCCGGCTTTATCCAGTCGCCCTCGATCATCGACGGCCGGCCGACGGCCGCAACCACGATGTCGGCCTGCCGGACGATGCCTGCGAGGTCCCGGGTCCGCGAATGGGCGATGGTGACAGTGCAGTTCTCCCGCAGCAGCAATTGCGCCATTGGCTTGCCGACGAGGTTCGATCGGCCGACGATGACGGCGTGCTTGCCGGCGAGATCGCCGACGAAGTCCCGCAGCAGCATCAGGCAACCGAGCGGCGTACAGCTGACCGGACCTGGCAGGCCGATCTGCAGCTTGCCGACGCTCTCGGGGGTGAAGCAGTCGACGTCTTTGGCCGGCGAAATGGTGGCAATGATCTTGTTGGGGTCGATGTGCCGGGGCACCGGCAGCTGCACCAGGATGCCGTGGATTTTCGGGTCGGCGTTGAGACGCTCGACCAGCGCCAGCACGTCGGCCTCCGGCGTGTCCTCGGCGAGTTCGTACTTTTCCGAATGCATTCCGACCTCGAGGGTCTGCCTGGCCTTGTTGGTCACGTAGATCTGGCTGCCGGGATCGTGGCCGACGATGACCACGGCCAGGCCCGGGGTAATGCCGTGCTCGGCCTTGAGCCGGGCGACGTGGCCGGCGATGCGGTCACGCAGGCTGGCGGCGTAGGCTTTTCCGTCGATGATCTGGGCTGTCATGGTGCACCTCTCAGTGGGCGGCTATTTCACAGCGCAGGCCGTATCTCAACCCCTGCCTGAACAAGTGCCTCCCGCACCGCCCGGGCGATCCCGACGGCGTCCGGTGTGTCACCGTGGATACACAGCGATCGTGAGTCTGTTCTGACCACAGCGCCATCGACTGCGACGATCTCGCCGGCGCGGGCTAGGCGCACAGCGCGTTCGGCAATCAGCGCCGGATCGTGCAGCACTGCCCCAGGCATCTGCCGCGGCACGAGCAATCCGTTCGGCTGATAGGCTCGGTCGGCATAGGCCTCGCGAATAACGGGAAATCCCAGCGCCTCAGCCACCTCGGACTGGGCGGAATTGTCGATCGCCAAGACAGCCATGTCCTTGACCAGCCCCTCGACCGCCGCAAAGCAGAGCGCGGCGATCGCCGGCTCCTCCGCGGCCATGTTGGCAAGGGCGCCGTGGAGTTTGACATAACGGACGGGCCAGCCCTCTTCTTCGCCGAGTTCGACGAGCATTCGCACCTGCGACCGCACCGTTGCGTCGAGATCTTCT
>JANXSI010000342.1 GCA_025352765.1 Devosia sp.
CGGGTGAAGCACTTCTTCACCCACTACAAGGATCTCGAGCCCGGCAAATGGGCCAAGATCTCTCACGTCGGCGACGTCGCCGAAGCCCGCCGGGTGATCCTCGAGTCGATCGAGCGCGCCAAGGCGGAAAGCGGCAAGTAAGGCCGGATCAAAACCGGTCCGGCTGGCGTTGTTCACGGTGAAGTGGAGCTGATCATGCGTCTGGCCGGTATCATCCTCGGAATCGTTCTTGTCCTCCTCGGCGGGGTTTGGACCCTGCAGGGCGCCAATATCCTCGGCGGCAGCGTGATGTCGGGGCAGAGCCGGTGGCTCTATATCGGCATTGCGCTGATGGTCGTCGGCGCGGCTGAGCTCGCCTGGACGCTCCGCCGCAGGACCTGACAGATGAGCGGCCGCGTCGTCATCCTCAATGGCGCGCCGCGGTCGGGCAAGAGTTCCATCGCCCGCTCGATGCAACAGACCGGCGCCTGGATCAATTTCGGCGTCGACGCTGCGATCGCCATGACGCCCGAGCCCCTTCGCCCCGGCATCGGCCTCCGGCCCGGCGGCCAACGCCCCGAACTCGAACCTTTCGTCCAGCAGCTTTATGGCGCCCTGTTCGGCGCCATTGGGGCCTTTGCGCGAGAGGGCCTCGACGTGGTGAGCGATTTCGGCCTTCACGACTCTTATTCCCGCCCGCTCGGCATTCTCGCCGACGCAACACAGCGCCTCGCCGGTCTCGACGTGCTGTTGGTCGGCGTCCGCTGCCCGATCGACACTATCATGGCGCGCCGCAATGCCGATCCGCAAGTCGGCTATTATGCGGCCGGCGACGGGGTGCCCGAACCCGTCAAGCGCTGGCAGGACGCAGTCCACGTCCCCGGCGTCTACGACCTCGAACTCGACACCTCGCTGCTGACGCCCGACGACTGCGCCGCCGAAATACAAAGGGTGCTGGCGTTTCCGCCAACACCCTCGGCATTCGAAAGGCTTGCGAGCCTTTAGTGCCCGCCGCCCCAGCCGCCGTCTTGTGCCGGCGGCTTGCGCACGAAGAACGCCGCCACCAGCGCCAGCAACGAGATCGACGCGCCAACGATAAAGGCGAGGCGGATGCCGCCCGCCAGCGCCTCAAGCGGCGCCTGTCCGGTGGCCGCGAGCGCCGCGCTCTGCGACGACATGATCGCCACGAACAGGGCAACACCGGCGGCACCGGCGACCTGCTGGATCGAGCCGAGCAGCGCCGAGCCATGCGAGTAAAGCTGCGGCGGCACCGAGCTCAGGCTTGCCGTGAACAGCGGCCCGAACAGGAACGCAAAGCCGATGCTCATCACCAGATGGCCGACAAGGATATAGGGCCACCAGGTGCCGACGCCGAGCAGCGTCATCGCCCAAAGCACCACGCACACCAGTGCCATGGCAGGAACCACCAGCGGGGTCGGGCCGATCTTGTCGTAGAGCCGACCGACGAATGGGCCGAGCAGCCCCATCAGCAGCGAGCCGGGCAGCATCAAGAGGCCCGTGCCCAGCGTGTCGAAACCCAGCACCTGCACCAGATAGATCGGCAGCAGGATGATGGTGCCGAACATCGTCAGCATCAGGAAGGCGATCATCGACATCGAGATTGTGTAGTTCTTGGACTTCAGCGTCCTGAGGTCGAGCAGCGCCGCGTCCTTTTTCTCAAGGCCCCGCTGGCGCCAGACGAACAGCACCATGGTGACCACCCCCACCGCGAGCGCCCAGACGCCCGGGATCGGCGCATCAGGCACGACGAAGTTGCTGAGGCCATAAACGATCCCGCCAAAGGCCAGCGCCGACAGCACCACCGAGACAATGTCGAGCGGCGCATAGCGTGGCGTGGTGGTGTTGACCATCAGCCGATAACCCAGCGCCAGAGCGCTGAGGGCGATGGGCAGCACGATGATGAAGATCCAGCGCCAATCGAGATAATTGAGGATGAGACCCGCCGCCGCCGGGCCGATGGCCGGCGCCACCGACATGACGATCGAGATGTTGCCCATCATCTTGCCGCGCTGGTCCGGCGGCACCAGCGTCATGACCGTGGTCATCAGCAGCGGCATCATGATCGCCGTGCCCGACGCCTGGACGACGCGGGCGACGATCAACACGGCAAGGTTGGGCGACAGCGCTGCGAGCAGCGTGCCGGCCGAAAACAGCAGCATGGCAAGGATGAAGATCGGCCGCGAATTGAGCCGCTGCATCAGGAAGCCCGTCACCGGGATAACCACCGCCATGGTGAGCAGGAACGCCGTGGTGAGCCACTGCGCGGCACTGGCCGGAACGTCCAGCGCCTGCATCAGGCGCGGAATGGCCACGCTCATCGCCGTCTCGTTCAGCATCACCACGAAGGTCGACACCAGCAGAACATTGATGACGAGGCTGTTGCGGGCCGCGTGGGCGGGATCGGCGGGCTCTGCCATCGAGGGCACGTCGGAGGCGATGGTCTCGGAGGTCATGATGTCCCTTTCACGAGGAGGCCGACAGCTTCGCTGCGCCAGGAGCGCGACCCTATAGCGGACAGCCGCGACGAGAGGAAGATACTTAAGCGATCACTTTAGTCTTTATGCGTAGATTTAACCGATGCTGCTGTCAGCCCATGACAGCAGCATCTCATCTGCATCGACGAACGGCGCGGGTCTGAATCGACAGCGCGCGGGAAAAATCATCCGGCAGCCGCGATCGCCTTTGCGATCGGTGTGCTGCCGCCGGCGATCTGGAAGGTCTTGCCGATGCTGCTCGGGGCATCGAGCACCGCGACCACCGTCGCCGCCACATCGGCACGGGCGATGACGGTGTTGTCGAGACCGTTCTGGCTGAGGGCGATTTTGCCGGTCGGCTTGCCGTCGCCCAGTTCCGCCGGCTCGACGATCGTCCAGTCGAGCCTGGAGGCGCGGATCAGCTTGTTGGCGGCCCGCTTGGCGGTAAAATACTCCTTCATCTCGGCCGTCGCCTTGAACGCCGCCGGCACCGGCGTGCTGGCGCCGAGCGAGGCGATGGTGACGTAGCGCGCAACGCCGGCCTTTTCCGCCGCCCGCAGCGTCTTCAGCGTCCCCTTGCGGTCGATGGCGCTCGATTCCCCCTCGGCGGAACCGGCGGCAAACACCACCGCATCGGCTCCGGCAAACACGGCCGCGAATTCCGGTCCGGTTGAGGTCTCGAGATCGAGCATCACCGTTTCGGCCCCGAGCTTGACCATCGCCGCCATGTGCCGCGCGTTGCGGATGGTCGCCACCACCGTATCGCCATGGGCGATCATCTGCTCGACGACAAGCTTGCCGGTGCGGCCGTGACCACCGACGACGACGATGCGGGACATGACAAATCTCCTGTCGAGGGCCTCGCTCAACCCGCAAAACCGGGCAGATGTTCCGCCTTGACGATTAACCACGGGCAGCCCGGAATCCAGTGCGCACTTGACCTTTGGCACCGGACCCATCATATCACTGTCACACGTTTGCAGCCGTCATGGCGCTCTGTCGCCCGGCTCGCCGGCTGCTCGGCTCCTTCTTGATATCCGAAACGTTCTAGACCGCTCCCGCATGTTGCGTGAGTGGAATGACGCATTTGGATCTTCGATCCGGGCGACACACGAAAGCATACCCAAATGATCAACGGCACCGTGAAGTTCTTCAACTCCACCAAAGGCTTCGGCTTCATCCAGCCCGACGATGGCAGCAAGGACGCATTCGTCCACATCTCGGCCGTCGAGCGCGCCGGCATGTCGAGCCTCGGCGAAGGCCAGAAGGTCTCCTACGACCTCGAGAGCGGTCGCGATGGCAAGGTTTCGGCCGTCAATCTGAAGCTGGCCTGATTTGAATAGCCGGGCGGGCCGTCTGGCTCGCCCGGCTTTTTTTCGTCTCAACCGCCAGCTCGGCGAGGATCAAAATGCAAAAGTTCAGCTATGACGCCGCCGCCGAGGTGTACCCCAGCCGCCGTTTCGCCAAGTCGCTCGCCCGCTACCGCCGCTTCGACCGGGCAGCCGACGCGATCCGCTACATCATCGAGGAAATGCCGCCCGAGTGGCTCATCGGCACGATGATCGACGTCAACGGCAAGCGCCGCGAAGGCAATGCCATCCGCGCCCTCTATGACGCCGCCGAATACCCGCTGGAGCGGGCTTCGACCGCAGCCTAGGCTGCTGCCAGCGCCCGCGCCTCGCGAAACGAGATCAGCCGGCGCTGCGCTTCGTCCCAGAGGACGAGCTTCACCCCTTCGATCGACTGCATCACGCTGATCCGGCCGATCCGCTTGAGCTCGGGAAAGTCCTTGAGCACTTCGGGTAGCCGGTAGAACGGCACGCGGCTCGAAATGTGGTGCACATGGTGGATGCCGATATTGGCGGTAAACCACCTGAGGACCGGCGGCAGGTCGTAATACGACGAGCCATGCAGCGCCGCCGACTCGAACTTCCAGTCTTCCTTGGTGTCCCACTGCGTCTGCTCGAACTGGTGCTGCACGTAGAACAGCCAGACGCCCGCAGTCCCGGCCAGCAAAATGATCGGCACCTGGATCAACAGGAACGGCACAAGGCCGAGCATCCAGATCAGTCCGAGCGCCAGCAAGGCGATCACCACATTGGTGCCCATGGTCGAGATCCAGGGCGAGGCGCCACCGCGCATCACCCCGAACGGCAGCCGCTGCTGCACGAGGAACAGCCACGTCGGCCCGATCCCGAACATCACCAACGGATTGCGATAGAGCCGATAGCCGAACCGCCCCCAGAACCCCAGCGCCCGGTACTCGCTGAGCGTCAGCGTCTTGACGTCGCCGATGCCGCGCGCGTCGAGATTGCCGCTCGAGGCGTGATGGATGGCATGCGTTCGCCGCCAGCATTCATAGGCGGTGAAGGTCAGAACCCCGATGCTGCGCCCCACCCAGTCGTCGAGCCGGCGATGGCCGAAAAACGCCCCGTGGCCGCAATCGTGCTGGATCATGAACAGCCGCAGCATGAAGCCGGCAGCCGGGATCGTGAACAGGATGCCCCACCAGTGGCCGCTACCGATGGCGAGCGCCGCCAGCACCCAGAACAGCGCAAACGGCACCACCGTGATGCCAAGTTCGAACAATCCGCGCGCGGTGCTTGGCGTTCGATACGGCATCAGCCGCTTCAGCCAAGCTGTTTCACTGCGGCGCCGCACCGCATCGGGAATGGTGGATGTCATGAACACTCGTACCCGGCGCCTGTGGTGGGAACAAGGCGCCGGGCCGAATATAAAGTTCTGGGCCACCGACAACGTTCGACGGCCGCCTAGAGTTCCTCCCAAGCGGGGTCGAGGGCCGTATTACCCGCCATGGCCAGCCGGCGCGACGGCGTCGCAGCCTGTCCCGTCGCCGGGGCGAGGATGAAGCCATTGACCACCTGATCGAGACGGCGCGCCTGCTCTTCGGTCTGTTCGATCGCCGCGTTGGTCTCCTCGACCAGGGCGGCGTTGTGCTGGGTCATCTCGTCCATCACCCGCACGGCGGTCCGGACTTCGTCGATGGCCGAGGCCTGCGCGCGGCTGGCCCGGGCGATCTCGCTCATCGTCTCGCTGTTGCTGCGGATCGAGGCGACCACCGTGTCGAGCTTGGCGGCAGCATCGGAGACCAGCAGCGAACCCGATTTCACTTCCCTTGCGCTCTGCTCGATCAGCGCCTTGACCTCCGAGGACGCACTCGCCGCCGACTGGGCGAGGCGGCGCACTTCGACCGCGACCACCGCGAACCCCTTGCCAGCGTCGCCCGCCCGCGCCGCTTCGACCGAGGCGTTGAGCGCGAGGAGGTTCGTCTGGAAGGCGATGTCGTCGATCACCCCGATGATGTTGGAGATCTTGGCCGATGACGCGGTGATCTGCTCCATGGCGCGGGTCGTGTCGGCCATCACCGCCCCGCCCTGCTCGGCCGTCTGCGTGATGACGCCCGCCTGGTTGCTCGCCGCTTCCGCCTTGCTGGCATTGCCGGCAACGGTCTGCGCCAGCTGCTCGACGGCCGCCGAGGTCTCCTCGATGGTCGCCGCCTGCTTGCCGGTGCGATCGGAGAGATCGTTGGCGCCCGACAGGATTTCGCCCGTCGCCACCCGCAGGCTGCCCGAGGTCGACTTCAGCTGCCGCACGATGTCGGCGAGATTGTCGGCCACCGCATTGGTGTCGGCCTTGAGCTGCGCGAAGGCGCCCTGGAAGCTGCCATTGAAGCGCTTGCTGAGGTCCATCTTCGCCAGCGCCGTCAGCACCGCGCCGGTTTCGCTGAGGCCGCTCTCGACCGTTCCGACCAGCGTGTTGACGCTCTGGGCCAGCCCCGTCAGCTCGCGATCGGCGAAGCTCGCCGTCACCCGGCGCGAGAAGTCGCCGGCGATGGCCGCATCGACCACATTGCCGAACTCGCGCTGCATCGTCTGCATCATCGCCGCCCGCCCCCCCTGCGTCCGCGCCAGCCCTGCGGCTTCGGCGTCGGTGAGGGTGCGGACCTGCTCGGCGTTCTGCCGGAACACTTCGACCGCCGCCGCCATCCGGCCGATCTCGTCGCGTCGGGTGAGATAGGGGATGGTGGTGCTCGTGACGCCGCCCGCCAGCGTCCGCATGCTCTTTTCCATGCCGTTGAGCGGCCGCATCACGCCGATCATCACGACGAACAGCGCGTAGGCAAGGATGCCGGCCGAGATCGCCGCGACCGCCGCGAGGCCGATGCTGGCCGCGGACGACAGCGCCTTCGCGCCTTCGTCGTCGGTCTGCGCTACGCCGATCTGGATTTCCGCGAGCTGGTCGAACTGCGAAGCGATCGGCTCCATGGTGTCGCCCAGCGTCTGCTTCACATAGGCGTTGAGCGCGCCAAGGTCCTGCCCCGCCAGCAGCCGGCCGAGCTCATCGATATTGGGCTTGGCCTCCTCCATTCGCTGCTTGGCAACCACGACGATCGGCTCGGCCTCGGGCACCACGTGGGAGGCGAGATAGTCGGTCCAGTCGGTCTCGATGTTGCCCAGCGATTCCTTGAGCGAGGCGGCCCCCTCTTCAAAGCTCAATTCGCCTAGCGCCACGCCCTGCGTGTCACGGACGATGTTGGAATACATGTCGTTGATGCGCGTCAGGTCGCCCAGGCCTTTCACCCCGTCGTCGACGATGGCCTCGGTCGTGGCGGTGGTCTTCTGCAAAGTGATGAAGGCGCCGATCGAAAGCGCCAGCAGGGCAGCCGCCAGCAGCCCCAGCGACAGGCCGAGTTTAAACTTGATGCTCAAAGTATGGACGCTCCCGTATACATTCCCACCCCGTATTAATACCCGGGTGGTTAGCATTTGATTACGTGATCATCCGAGGCCTCAGGCTTGCGCAGGGATCGGAGCGCCTGGCCCGGCGACCCGGTTTCGCCTCAGAACACCGAGACTTTTTCGCCCTTGTTGATGCGGTCCATCACCAGTTTGCACTCGGGGCTGAGCTGCTTGTAGTGGGCGTTGAGGCAGTCCGACATTGCCTGGCCGTAACCGACGCCCTCGCAATATTTCTTGCCGTCGTCGCCGCATTTGCCCGAAATCTCGAACACCGAGACCGCCAGCGCACTGCCCATTGCAAGCAGTGTCAGCGCCAGAGCCAGTACCAGACGATGCATACTCTTCCCCCATCGTGAACGCGCCAGCGCTCGATGGGCACTGATCATCTGCAATACGCGGCGCCCGCGACGATGGATCATCCGGCTGCGCTTGACGAAGTCCTTCACTCCGGGCTGAGTTGCCGGATGCCCGCCCCCGCCCACACCCCCTATGATGGCAGCGCCCGGCCGTTCCAGATCGGCCTCAAGCCGCTCGCCCTCGCCGACTGGATCGATGTTGACCGGCATCTGTCCGCCTATCTCGACGAAAAGGACCGGCTCGTGGCGCTCGACCTCGATCGGGTGTTCGCCGCCGAACGGGGGACCGACGCCGCCCAGCGCGAAGTCCTGATGCTGCTCGTCGATCACCTGCCGCAGCGGTTCCCCCAGATCTACCGCCGCAACGGCGACAGCATCGAGATCGGCGACCCCAGCCGCCGGGTCAGCCTCTCGGGCCCCGCCCCGCCGCTCCTGACCGCGGCGCGGCTTATTCAGGACGACCTGGTGCTGATGCGCCAAAGCGCGTTCGGCTGGCGGCTCGTCGCCGCCTCGCTGAGCTTTCCCTTTGCCTGGTCGCTGCGCGAGAAATTCGGGCTCCCGATGCACGAAGTGCACGGCCCGGTTCCGGGTTTTGGCGCGGGTACGCGGCCGGCCGAGCTGATCGATCGGATGTTTTCGAGCATGCGTCCCGAAACCCCGATGCTGCGCTGGAACTGGTCGCTGTTCGGCGACGACCGTCTCTACCACCCAGAATCGAGCCACCCGGGCAAGCCGCGCTTCGGCGACGGGCCTCGCGCCGATAGCGTCTTCTTCCGCATCGAGCGGCAGACGCTCCGAAAACTCCCGCTGAGCCGCGACATCCTCTTCGCCATCCGCATCTACATCGATCCGCTCGCCGCGCTCGAGGCCCTGAGCGACGCCGAGCGGGACTACAAGGGCCCGACGCTCGAGCAGACCCGGGTCGTGGCGCGGCTGCGCGAAATCGCCGGCCCCGCCGCCTAGCTCCGCGGCAGCTGCCGCACAAGGCCTCGATGCGGGCCTGCCCGATCTCGTCGAGAAAGTGCCGGATCGGCGCCCACATCCCCCAGTTCGGATTGACCGCCCGCACCGTCAGATGGTCGTTGACGATGTCGAAGAAGACATTGGCCGACCGCGCCAGCGACAGGAACTCCGCGACCCCGTCGTCGGCAGTCCGTTCAAGTGTATCGTTCATGCTAACCTCGCCTTGACTGTGAGGCAGCAATGGCGCCGGGGCCCGAAGGTGCCCGGAATTCTGTCGGTATGGTCAACCAATGGTTAACGGCCGGGAGAGCAGAGCGGGACCGCTACAGCTTGCCATAGGTCGCGACGATGTTGCCCTTGCTGGTGCGGACGGAGTTTTGGAGCACCAGCCGGGTCGTCGGATCGCCCGGCTCGAACAGCTTCCGGCCCTCGCCTGCAACCACCGGATGGGTGATCAGCGCCAGGCTGTCGAGCAGTCCCGCAAACAGCAGTTGGCGCACCAGCGAGATCGACGACATAACCGCGATATCGCCGCCGGGCTGTTGCTTGAGGTCGCGCACGAAGCTTTCGAGATCACCCTCGATCAACGTCGAGTTCTGCCAGCCGAGCGGCGCCGTCAGCGTGTGGGAGGCAACGAATTTGGGCACGGTATTGATGAATTCGGCAAACTCGCCGTCCTGCTGCGCCGTCGGCCAGTAGCCGGCCCACTCGGTGTAGCCGACCCGGCCAAGCAGCACCGTGTCGGTCGCCGCCATGGTCTTGCCGAGCTCGGCCCCGAGCTCATCGTCGAACGAGTCGAACTGAAACTTGTACGGCGCCTCGACGACGCCATCGACGGAGTGAAACAGGCCTGCAGTGAGTTTGCGCATATGAGTGTCCTTGGGTGACAACGCGGTCGATGTAGACACGACGAGTAGGCAGACGTCGAATCGACACGCGCCACAAAATCTTCGCCGGATCGCCGGATAGAGCCCGGCCATGATCGGGACCGGAGCGCCCAGTCGGCGATCCTCTCCCGCGTGGCGGGGGAGGGGGACCGCCGTCAGGCGGTGGAGGGGGCGGCCGCTTGCACGATCGCCGCGACGACGACCGCCGGATGCAACTCCACGTCCTCAGCCGAAAACCGGATCACACGTATCCCCTGCCCGTTGAGCCAGTGCGTGCGATGCTCGTCCGGCTCAGTTTTATCCTCATGCGTCGGCCCATCTATTTCGACGCAAAGCTTCGCCTTGGTGCAGTAGAAGTCGAGAATGAACGGCCCGATCGGATGCTGGCAGCGGAAGTGCAGATTCAACCGATCGCCGCGGAGCATCAACCACAAGGTCTGTTCCGGGCCAGTCATCGAACGCCGCAGCACCTTCGCCCGCTTCTGCGCCAATATCGTTGACCGCATGAATGTCGCGCCTCTTGGCCGCCCCCTCCACCACGCTACGCGTGGTCCCCCTCCCCCGCCACGCGGGGAGAGGATCGCCGACTTCACGCCAACAACAAGGGCCCGGAACGCGCGTCCCGGGCCTCCCGCATTCACATCGCTAGAACTGCGTCCCAGCGAACCTCACACCACGCCGGTGGTGTGAGCCAGCACCGCCAGCAGCAGCAGCGCGACGATGTTGGTGATCTTGATCATCGGGTTCACGGCGGGGCCCGCCGTATCCTTGTAGGGGTCGCCGACGGTGTCGCCGGTGACCGAGGCCTTGTGGGCCTCGGAACCCTTGAGGTGCTTGACCCCATGGCTGTCGACAAAACCGTCCTCGAACGACTTCTTGGCATTGTCCCAGGCACCGCCGCCCGCCGTCATCGAGATGGCAACGAACAGGCCCGTGACGATCACGCCCATCAGCATGGCGCCGAGCGCCGCAAAGCCTTCGGCGCGGCCGGCGATCCAGAAGATCAAAACGAACACCACGATCGGCGACAACACCGGCAGCAGCGACGGGATGATCATTTCGCGGATGGCCGCGATGGTCAGCATGTCGACCGCCTTGGCGTAGTCGGGCTTACTGGTGCCCGCCATGATGCCCGGATCGGCCTTGAACTGCCGGCGGACCTCGACCACGACGCTCATCGCGGCGCGGCCGACGGCGGTCATTGCCATGCCGCCGAACAGGAACGGCAACAGGCCACCGAACAGCAGGCCCACCACCACATAGGGGTTGGCGAGCGAGAAGTTGACCGCCGCCATGCCGTAGAAGAACGAGCCCTCGACGGCGTTGGCGACGAAGTACTGCAGGTCCTGCGTGTAGGCCGCGAACAAGACCAGCGCGCCGAGGCCGGCCGAACCGATGGCATAG
>JANXSI010000349.1 GCA_025352765.1 Devosia sp.
TCGGCCGCCTGCAACCCGACCCGCGCCGCATCGGGGTCGTAGTCGTAGGGATGGAGCGCAAAGGCGATGCCTAGCTGGGTGAGGTGGAGGGTTCCGGGGGTGGTCTTGGACATCAGCCGCTTCCTTGAAGCTGGGTCTCGACGGCGGTCTTGTCGATCACCGACCAAACCGCCCAAATCTTCTGGTCCCGAAACTCATAGAACACGTTCTCGGCAAAGCGAACCCGGCGGCCGTTCACCGCAAGCCCGAGAAACCGGCCAGCCGGCGTGCAGTCGAATTGCAGGCGGCTCGCAATCCGCGGTGGATCGGAGACCAGCAGGTCGATGACGAACGACAGGTCGGGAATGTCGCGATAATCCTGCTCCAGCATGGCCCGAAAGCCGGCAAGACCGAGTGGTCGCCCGTTGTGGCTCACCGCCTCGTGCACGAATTGGCCGAGGGCCGTCCAGTTCTGCGCGTTGAGGCAGGCAATGTAGGCCCGGTAGATCTCGGCAAGCTCGTCCGTCGTCACCCCAGCGCCCCCTTCGCCGCCTCGTCCTCCATCGCCTCCATGTCCTCGTCGGAGAAGCCGAAATGGTGGCCCATCTCGTGGATCAGCACGTGGGTGACGATGGCGCCCAGCGTCTCTTCGTGCTCGGCCCAGTAGTCGAGGATCGGCCGGCGGTAGAGCACGATGTGGTTGGGCATCTGTCCGGTCCGCACATGCCCGCCCTGCTGCGGCAGGCCGGTACCGTGGAACAGCCCCATCAGGTCGAATTCGGACTCGATGCCGAGCTCGTCCAACACCTCCTCCTCGGGAAATTCCGCCACCATGCAGGTGACGTCGCGGGTGAGATCGCGGAACGGCTGCGGCAGCGACTCGAGCGCCGCCACGGCCAGGGCCTCGAACTCGTCGAGCGAAGGGGCCAGAAGATTGGACCAGTCCGTCATCATGCCACCTCGAGGCCGCGCGTCAGTTCGAGCGCCTGCCGCTCGAACAGCTTTCTATAAATGCCGCCCGAGAGCGCGATCAGCTGCTCGTGCGTGCCTTCCTCGATGATGCGTCCCTTGTCGAAGACCAGCAAGCGGTCGAGCGCCCGCACCGTCGATAGCCGGTGCGCGATGACGATGGTGGTGCGCCCCACCATCAGCCGTTCCATCGCGCGCTGGATCAGCACCTCCGATTCCGAATCGAGCGAGGACGTCGCCTCGTCGAGGATCAGGATCGGCGCATCGGCCAGGAACGCCCGGGCAATGGCGACGCGCTGCCGCTCGCCGCCCGAGAGCTTGACGCCGCGCTCGCCCACCATCGTCTCGTAGCCCTTGGGCAGGGTCTCGATGAACTCGTGGGCGCTCGCGAGCTTGGCCGCCTCGATCACCTCGGCGCGGCTGGCGCCGGGCCGCGAATAGGCGATGTTGTCGGCGAGCGAGCGGTGGAACAGGATCGGCTCCTGCTGGACGATCGCGATCTGGCCGCGGAGCGACGCCTGCGTGAAGTCGCGGATATCGACGCCGTCGACGAGAATCTTTCCGCCGGTGACGTCGTAGAGCCGCTGGATCAGTTTGACGAACGTCGTCTTGCCCGAGCCCGAATAGCCGACGAGCCCCACGCGCTGCCCGGCCGGAATGGTGACCGAGAAGTCGTCATAGAGCGCCGTCATGTGCTTGCCGTAGTGGAAGGTCACGTGGTCGAACTCCACCCGGCCCGCCTCGATGGTGTGGGCCCGTGCCTCGGCGCGATCGGCGATGCTGAAGGGCTGGTGATGCACATCGACCAGTTCCTCCATGTCGTTGACGGCGCGCTGCAGGTTGCGGACATACTGGCCGACGTCGCGCAGATATCCCTGCAGCACGAAGAACGAGGTCAGGACCAGCGTGATGTCGCCGGCTTTGGCGGCGCCCTGCCACCACAAGAGGATCGCGACGCCAACGATGGCGGTGCGCAGGATGATCAGCGTCGCGCCCTGGAAGGCGCCGTTGAGCGTGCCGCGCTGCCAGGTCCGCTCGGTCCGGCTCCGCCACTTGCCGACGACGCGGCTCAGCCGCTCCTCCTCGCGTTCCTCGGCGCCAAAACCCTTGACCACCATGTTGCACGAGATCGCATCGGCGAGCGCCCCGCCCATACGGGTGTCCCAGGTATTGGCGAGCGTTGCGGCGGGCGACACGTAGCCGACCGAGAGAGCCACCGTCAGGGCAGTGTAGAACAGCGATCCGACGCCGATGACGATCCCCATCAGCGGCCAGATCGTGCCGAGCAGGATCGAGGTCCCCACCAGCATCACCAGCGAGGGAAACAGCATGATGATCAGCGTGTCGTTGAGCACGTCGACGCCGCCCATGCCGCGGGTGATCTTGCGCACGGTCGAACCGGCGAAATTGTTGGCGTGCCAGTCGGTCGAGAACCGCTGCACCCGATGGAAGGCGCTCTGGGCGACCTCGCTCATCATGCGGATGGTGAACTCGATCAGCGTCATGAAACCGAACTGCCGGAGCAGAACCGCCGCGAGCCCGAGCCCGATCAGCACCGCGAACGCCACCAGCGCGTCGTTGAGTGACGCCGCCGACGGCACACCGCTGGCCACCGCGTTGACGAGATTGCCGGCATAGAGTGGCGTCAGCACGTCCGCGACGGTCGCCAGCATGAACAGGCCGAACATCGTGCCGACACGCCAGGGCTGGCGCGCCCAATGGCCGAACACGAAGCTCAGCACCTTGCGATAGGAATCGCCTTTGAGATCAAGTTTCAAACGGGCCATGGTGTGCTCCGGCGGCACTGAGCCGACCGGTCCCAAGCTGGAATTGCGATGACGAGGGCAGCACCCTCGGAGAGAAAAGCGAAAAGCAGGGAAGGAGTTGCCGGCATGAGGCGCCGGCGGGCGACCTAGGCGGTCGCCTTATGTCCGCCAGCGAGGCGGTATGAGCATGCATGCATGGAATGGCCTCCCTGGTTGGCGTGACGTCTGCTGTCCCTATAGCCAAGTCGGCGCAGGGCGGCAAGAGAG
>JANXSI010000353.1 GCA_025352765.1 Devosia sp.
GGGGCACGCTGTTCGGCATCAACTTCGCCATGGGCGTTGCGACCGGCATCGTCATGGAATTCCAGTTCGGCATGAACTGGAGCTATTACAGCCACTATGTCGGCGACGTGTTCGGGGCGCCGCTCGCGATCGAGGGCCTGATGGCCTTCTTCCTCGAGGCGACGTTCATCGGCCTGTTCTTTTTCGGCTGGGACCGGCTGCGGCCGGTGGCGCACCTGACGGTGACCTGGCTGATGGCGCTCGGCGCCAACTTCTCGGCGCTGTGGATCCTCATCGCCAATGGCTGGATGCAGAACCCGGTGGGCGCGGCGTTCAACCCCGACACCATGCGCATGGAAGTCACCGACTTCGTCGCGGTGATCTTCAATCCGGTGGCGCAGGCAAAATTCGTCCACACCGTGAGCGCCGGTTATGTCACCGGCTCGGTGTTCGTCCTCGCGATCAGCGCGCTGTTCTTGCTGCAGGGCAAATACGCCGATCTCGCCAGGCGCTCGATGGTGGTGGCGGCCAGCTTCGGGCTCGCCTCGGCACTGTCGGTGGTGGTTCTGGGCGATGAGTCCGGATATGTCGCGACCGAGCAGCAGAAGATGAAGATCGCTGCGATGGAAGTGATGTACGAGACCGAGAAGGCTCCGGCAGCGCTGACGCTGTTCGCCATTCCGGGAGCCGACGGGCGACCGACCTACCAGGTGCAGTTCCCGTTCATCCTCGGGCTCATCACCACGCGCTCGCTCGACCGCGATTTGCCGGGAATCACCGAGCTGACGCAACGCGCGGCAACACGGATCGCCAACGGCATCGTGGCCTACAAGGCGCTGGCCGCGATCAAGGCGACGCCCGGCGACACGACGGCCCGCGCGGCGTTCGACGCCAGCAAGGCCGACCTCGGCTATGCGCTACTGCTGAAGAAATATCGCCCGGACGTCGAGAATGCGACCGGCGCGGAAATCACCAAGGCGGCGCTCGATACGGTGCCGGACGTCTGGCCACTGTTCTGGAGCTTCCGCATCATGGTGGCGGTCGGTTTTGCCTATATCGCGTTCTTTGCCTTCTGGTTCTGGAAGGCCTCGGCCCGCAAGCTCGACAGCAGCCGCTTCTGGCTCAACGTTGCGCTGTGGACCCTGCCCTTCCCGTGGGTTGCAATCGAAGCAGGCTGGCTGATTGCCGAATACGGCCGACAGCCCTGGGTCGTCGAAGGCGTGCTGCCGACGTTCTATGCCGCATCGGGCCTCCACGTCCTCGACCTTGCGATCTCGCTGACCTTCTTCCTCGTCACCTACAGCGTGCTGCTGGGGATCATGGTGTGGCTGATGGTGCGGGTGATCAAGCACGGCCCGGCCGAGACCTCGGTACTCGACAGCAATAGCGGCCTTCCCCTCAACGCCATTATGGAGCCGGCAAAATGAGCGCCATTCCACTCGACTATGAAGTGCTGCGCCTGATCTGGTGGGCGCTGCTGGGGATCCTGCTCATGGGCTTTGCGGTGATGGGCGGGATGGATCTGGGGATGGGGGCGCTGCTGCCCTTCGTTGCCCGCACAGACGACGAACGGCGGGTGATGCTCAACCTCGTCGGCCCGACCTGGGAAGGCAACCAGGTGTGGCTGGTGCTGGGCGGCGGCGCGATCTTCGCCGCCTGGCCGGCGATCTACGCGGCGAGCTTTTCGGGCTTCTATATCGCGATGATTGCGATCCTCCTGGCGCTGATCCTGAGGCCGGTCGGCTTCAAGTTCCGCCGCAAGATCGACAACCCGACGTGGCGGTCGGTCTGGGACTGGGCGCTGTTCGTCGGCGGGTTCGTGCCGGCAGTGGTGTTCGGCGTGGCGGTGGGCAACCTGTTCGTCGGCGTGCCGTTCCATCTCGATGACACGCTCAGGACCAGCTACGAAGGCAATTTCTTCCAGCTGCTGATGCCCTTCCCGCTGCTCGCGGGGCTGCTGAGCCTTGCGATGCTGCTGACGATGGGTGCGGTGGTGATTGCCGCGCGGACCACGGGGCCGGTGGCCGAACGGGCCCGCATCTATGGGCGCTGGGCTGCGGCGGCGACGGTGGTGCTGTTCGTGCTGGGCGGCGTCGTGACGCTGTTCCTGCTGAGCGGCTTCAAGGTGACGAGCGTCCAGGACGTGTTCGGACCGTCCAACCCGCTCGGCAAGACCGTCGTTCTGGAACAGGGCGCCTGGCGCGCCAACTACACGTCGATGCCATGGACGATCGTTGCACCGGTCCTGGCGCTGATCGGCAGTGTGGTGGCGTACCTCTCGCTCGAGCTTCGGATGAAGGTGCTGGGGATCCTTGGCGCGAGCCTTGCGATCGTCGGGATCATCTCAACGGCCGGCTTGTCGCTGTTCCCGTTCCTGATGCCGTCCTCGGTCGATCCGCAGTCGAGCCTCACGGTCTGGGACGCCTCGTCCAGCCAGATGACGCTGTTCATCATGCTGTGCGCGACGATCCTCTTTCTGCCGATCGTCCTCGGCTACACCGCCTGGGTGTACCGGGTGATGCGCGGCCCGGTGACGACGGCCAGCCTCAACCGCAACCCCAACGCTTACTAGGAGAACGCGCCATGTGGTATTTTTCGTGGATCCTCGGGGTCAGCCTCGCCTGCAGTTTCGGCATCCTCAACGCGATGTGGTACGAGCTGCGCGAGGACCGCAAATCGGTCGAGGACCTGGCTGCGGCCAAGCGATAACCTTCGCTCCCGAGAGACGAAACTGAGCGAGGCCGGTGCAAGCAATTGCACCGGCCTCGGCGTTTTGCGGTGTCCCCGTGCGCGTTGACGCAGGTCAAGCGCGGGGAAGCGGCCGGGGTCTATGGTTCCGGCACCTCACCTGATGAATGAAAGGACTCACCATGGGCGACAATGCAAAAACGGCCTGGAAGAACTTTGTCGAGACTGTCGACACCTCGGGCGCGCACCTGCTGTCCGAGATCAACCGGCTGGTTGCCGAAGGCAATGTGCGCAAGCTCGTCGTGCGCTCGGACGACGGGCAGGTGCTGCTGACGATTCCGCTGACGGCAGGCGCGGTGGCGGGCGGCATTCTCACACTCGGGGCGCCATGGCTGGCGATCCTCGCGGCGGTGGCGGGCCTTGTGGCACACGTCAAGATCGAGGTGACGCGCGAGTCCCCCCCCCGGCCGACGCCTTCACCAAGACCGACACGCCGGCGCCGATCCCGAAGGAAGCGCAGGGCTGACACAGACAAAGACGCGCTCCCAGGCCGCAGGGCACCGGGAGCGCGTCGCCAGTTTTGCCGATGCCCTACTGGCTGACGTAACCGCCGTCGACCAGGTGGTAGCTGCCGGTGATGAAGGAGGCGCGATCGGACAAGAGGAAGCAGGTGAGGGCCGAGACCTCCTCGGGGGTACCGAGGCGCTTGATCGGGTGCAGGTCGGCGATGAACTTCAGCGTGGCTTCGTCGAGATGCTTGGACAGCAGCGGCGTATCGATGAAGCCTGGGCCGACGGCGTTGACGCGAACGCCTTTGGTGGCATATTCCTGCGCGGCGACCTTGGTCATGCCGACGACGCCATGCTTGGCCGAGGTGTAAGCGACGGCATTGGCAAAGCCGACGCTGCCCAGGATCGAGGCCATGTTGACGATGGCACCGCCGCCGGATTTCAGCATGGCGGCGATCTCGTAGCGCATGCCATAGAAGACGCCGTTGAGATTGACGTCGATCACGGTCTTCCAGCCATCGAGCGGATAGTCGGCCGCGGGGGCCGAGGGGCCGCCGATGCCGGCATTGTTGACGGCCAGATGCAGACCGCCATAGGTCTTGACGGCGAAGGCGACCATCGCCTCGTTCTGCTCGGGGCTCGCCACGTCAATGGCAAAGCCACTGGCCTCGCCGCCTTTGGCCTTGACCGCAGCAAGCGTGCGATCGATGCCGGCCTGGTCGCGGTCGGCAACCACGACCTTGGCGCCGGCGGCGGCCAACTCCATGACGATGGCTTCGCCGATGCCTGAGGCGCCGCCGGTGACGATTGCCACCTTGTTGTCGAACTGGCTCATGAAATGCTCCTTGGATTGAAGTTCATCCAACCCAAGGCTAGCAAGCGGGGGCTCCGACTGCCTTGATACCGATCAAGCCGAGCCGGTCGGCACGTGGGCGGTCGAGGGATGCATGCGGTCTTCGGCCTTGAAATGCTTGCGCGCACTGGCGACGAGCTGGGGCTCGGTGGGGTGGTCCATCGGCTCGATGGCCCAGATGCGCTTGGCGATCAGCGGATATTTCTCGGTCAGATAACCGGCGAACTCCGTGCGGGCGGTGCCCGGGCCGACGATCAGCAGCGCCTTGTAAGGCTTGAGAGCCTCGGCGATCTCGTCGAAGAACTTGTGGTCCGGCGGTGCCTTGCCCTGGCCGACGTGATCGGCATGGCGGTGGATGTGGTGGGGAGCATGGTGATCGTGGACGACCTTTTCGTCGGCGGCCTCCAGGGCAATGCCGAAGATCTTGGCCTCGCGGTGGTCGATCCAGACGCAGCCGTGGTAGTGAGTCATGTCGTTTTCCTTGGCTCTTGGCGCAATGAGGGCGCGGCAACAGTGTGGGCTGGCGCACAACCGGGAGCGTTGAGCTAGATCAAGGCCGCCCCGCGGAGCGCCGGGCGCAACTTGCGGCGGTTTGCGCCGACCAGTAAGAGTTCCGCGTGACGCCGCAGCAACAGATTTTAAGATCGGGTCGCGCAATGACGTTGCGAGGATTTCTTGGACATCCCTGGGCGCCCTATGTGGTCGCGGCCGGGCTGGTGGCCGTGACCTTCGCCACGCGCTTCGCGATCCGCGATCTGCTGCCGGAATCGGCGGTCGGGCTGTTGTTTGCGCCGGCGATCCTGGTCACGGCAATGCTGGGGGGCCTGCGGCCGGGCCTGTTTGCCACGCTGCTGGGGGTGCCAGCGGTCTCCTTCTTCGTGACGCAGCGCGCCGACCCGCTGGACGCCCTGATCTTCAACCTGATCCTGTTCGCGCTGGTGGGCTCGACCATCGCCTGGCTGGGTGGCCTGCTGCATGGCGTCCGGACTGAGTGGGCCGAGACCAAGAGCATGCTGCAGCGGCGCGAGGCTCACCTGCAGTCGATCCTCGATACCGTGCCGGACGCGATGGTGGCGATTGACGTGAGCGGCATCATGACCTCGTTCAATCAGGCGGCAGTGCGGCAATTCGGCTACGATCCCGCCGAGGTGATCGGGCAGAACGTCAGCATGTTGATGCCCTCGCCCTACCGGGAGCACCACGACGGCTATATCGGCCGCTACCTCGCGACGAGCGAGAAGCGCATCATCGGTGTCGACCGCGTGGTGGTGGGCCGGCGCAAAGACGGCTCGACCTTTCCGATGAAGCTCGCAGTGGGGGAGACCAGGGCCGACGGGCGAGTGTTCTTTACCGGCTTCATCCGCGACCTCACCGAACGGCAGGAAAGTGCGGCGCGGCTCGAGGAGGCGCAGGGGGAACTGGCGCGATTCGCCCGGCTCAGCGAGCTGGGGGAAATGGCCTCGACGCTCGCGCATGAGCTCAACCAGCCGCTGTCGGCCATCGCCAACTATGTGCAGGGATGCATCCGGCTTCTGACGCAGATGCCCGAGGAGCAGGCGAGCCGGATGCGGGGTGCGCTCGAGGAAACCGCAAAGCAGGCGCTCAGGGCCGGCGACATCATTCGGCACCTGAGAGAGTTCGTGACCCGCGGGGAAACCGACAAGGCGCCCGAAGACATCAAGAAGCTGGTGGAAGAGGCGGGTGCGCTGGCGCTGGTGGGATCGCGCGAGCGCGGTATCCGCACCACGTTCGAATTCGACAGCGGCGCGACACTGGTGCTGGCCGACCGCGTGCAGGTCCAGCAGGTGCTGACCAATCTGATGCGCAACGCCATGGAAGCGATGAAGACCGCCGACCGCCGCGAGCTGCTGGTGCGCACGCGCGCCGGCGAACAACTGATGTCAGTCGATGTCTCGGACACCGGCCCAGGAATTTCGGCGGATATCGCCGCTGACCTGTTCCAGCCTTTCGTTACGACCAAGGCCGGCGGCATGGGCGTGGGGCTGTCGATCTCGCGACGCATCATCCGTTCGCACGGCGGCGACATGACCGTGCGCAGCAACGATGCAGGGGGCGCCTGCTTCACCTTCACCTTGCCGATCGTCAGGGAGTCCGCCGATGGCTAGCGTCGATGTCGTCGTCCATATCGTCGACGACGAAGAGGCCGTGCGCAACTCGCTGGCCTTCCTGCTGGGAGCGTCGGGATTTGCGGTGCGGACGCATGCCTCGGCGGCGGCGTTCCTCGAGATCGCCCCCGGGATAAAGAACGGCTGCCTGGTCACCGACCTCAGGATGCCCGACATCGACGGTGTCGAACTGCTTCGCCGGCTCAACGCGGCCGGCACGATGCTGCCCACCATCGTGGTCACCGGCCACGGTGACGTCCACATGGCCGTGGAAGCGATGAAGAACGGCGCGCTCGATTTCATCGAGAAGCCGTTCAGCGACGGGGTGCTGATCGACTCGATCCGGCGGGCGGTCGACAAGGCCAATTCGCTGCTCGATGCCGATGCGGCCGAAGCGCGGACCCGCGACCGGCTGGCGACGCTCAGCGAGCGCGAAATCCAGGTCCTGAAGGGCGTGGTCGAAGGTCGGGCCAACAAGACCATCGCCTTCGAGCTCGGCATCAGCCCGCGCACGGTCGAGGTCTATCGCGCAGGCCTGATGAGCAAGATGCAGACCAAGAGTCTGGCCGAACTGGTGCGCATGGTGATGGGTATCGATCTGGACAGTGTCGCTCGCCCCTGACCCGGTCGTTTGATCTGGCGCAAGGCGTCCGGTCCCGACGCAGCTTACGGACGATGACCAGACTCATCGGCCTACGGATTCTGCCTCTCGCATGGACCGCGTCCTCGTCATCGCTGCCGACCCCGACCTGCGCCGCTCATTGCAGTTTGCCCTTGAGGCCGAAGGCTACCTGGTGACCTGGCGGGCCGATCTCTCGGGCGACGACCTGCCCGGGAGCTTCGACTGTACGGTGATCGACCATCACTGCGTCGGCGACGATCATTTGAGAGCCGTGGCGTTTTGCCGGCGGTTCCGGCCGGTGGTGCTGCTGGCCAACGCCGTGCCGCACACGCTGACGCCCTGGGTGTTCCGCACCGTCGAAAAGCCGATGCTGGGGCCCGCCCTGACCCGGGCCATCCGGGACGCCATCGCGACACGGAGTTCCCCTACGTAGTCCCACTAGTCGTCTGACCGGAATTTCGTGCGCCCGCCCCGCGAGGCAAGGGTGGGGTATTGAAACCCAAGGGGCGCGACCAAATGCACATTTTCCCCGCCAGCCATACCGAGAGCCTATCCCAGGACCCCGAAGTGCGCGGCCTTCTGGCGCAGAGCCAGCCTGGGTCGGTTACATTCCATCCGCTCGACTCGATGATTTACGCCCAGGGCGACAAGGCCGGGCCGCTGTATCTCGTCGAATTCGGGACCGTGCGAATCTGCCGCCTTACCGCCGACGGACGCCGGCAGATCACCTCGTTCTGCACGGCCGGCGACGTCTTCGGCCTCGAAGAGGGCGAC
>JANXSI010000354.1 GCA_025352765.1 Devosia sp.
TGGACCGTCGTCGGGCCAGCTTCCTCGTCGTGCTCCTCGCCGTCTTCCCAGGCGATCGAGGTATCGCCCTCGGGAGCATCGGCAAAGCGGTCGGCGATCCACTCCATGATCGAGCGCAGGAGGTCGTTGCGTTCGATGAACGCGGCGATGGGCTGGCTTGACTGATGGACGGATGGAACGCTCATGAGCTGAATCATGCGCGGCAATCGTGAAGGCTTTACGAACGCTGGTGATGCAGGTTCGCCGAAATTTCGGGGGCGATGGGCCGAAGCCTCAGGCGAGCATGTTGATCGCGGTCTCCTGCATCTCGTCGCTGGCAATGACCAGCTTGGTCGCCGCGGCAAACGCCGCCTGCGCCATGATGACGTTCACCATCTCGGTCGCGAGGTCGACATTGGGCGTCGCCACCATACCCTTGGCGTCGGCATAGGGGGAGTTGGGGTCCGACACCATCGAATAGGCGTTCTTCTGCGTCACGTAAGAATACCCGACGCCGCCCGGCTGCCCCTGGCTGCTGAGGTCGCGCTGCGCCACGTCAATCGGCTGGTACACATCGCCCGGCTGGGCGCTCGCGCCCGTCGGCACCCGGCCATTGCTCCGCGCATTGGCAATATTGGACGACGCCGCCTGCAGCCGCGCCGCTGCCGCCTGCATCGCCGAGATCCCGATGGACATGGTTGTGCTCATGCCCCGTTCTACCCGACACCCCACCTCCGTCCGGTTTCGCCAATCCACCGCATTTGCTGCAATTTATCGGCAGGGTTAAGCAGGCACTAACGCGGGGCGCGCCCGCTTGCGCAACCCACTCGAGCCCAACCGCCCTCAGCCTGAGCCTGTCGAAGGACGAGGGTGGCCATACGGTCACTCTCGGTACCCGGCCCTCGCTCGGGGCAAGCAGTCCGCGCTCTCTCCCCTTTACGGGGCTTCGAGGCGTCCCGAAGGGCAAATCGATCCGGTGGATCGATTTGAGCGGAGAAGGCCATGAGAGCTACGCGCGAATGGCAGGATCAGTGGCGGGGATCAAGGGTGGGGCGCGGAGAGCGACCGGGCCCTCAGTCGTCTCCCTCCCCCATGCGGGGAGGGATCAAGGGTGGAGGGCGGAGAGCCCGGTCGCTCACCCGATGGGCACCGGGCTCTCCAACCCCCACCCCATCCCTCCCCGCATGGGGGAGGGGGGCCAGGTTATCGGCTTCGTGCCTGGCTTAAGTGACCCAACCCTTTGCACGAAATCCGCGCCAACTTATCGACGCCTCTTGGACCCGCCGTATACTCTCCCCATCCACTCGCACTGAGCGAGGTCGCGACGAACGGCAGCGAGTGGACAGGTGGGGGTGGGAGGTCGTCCTCCTGCCAGGCTCGCAGCGGATCCGGCCCATGGTACCCCCATGCCCGCCCCCGTTCCAAAAGCCCCACCACTCCGAGGCGCGTGCGTCTCATTACATAGTTCCCCAGGGATGCATCGCGTCTCGGAGCGCTCTACTCCCCACTGAAACCGGCCCACCGGTCGCTTTCGCTCGCCGCCGATTCCCGCTATCTCAGGAGAAACCACAACGAAGAAGACCATGAGCGAAGCACCCGCCCGTCCAAAGTCCGACATTCCCGATTTCGCCCGCAATGCTGTGAACCTCGCCTCCGCCGGTCTCGGCGCCAAGGCACTGTTTGCCAGCGACGATTTCTTTGCCGAGGTGAGCCGCATGCTGTCGGACGCACCGGCGGTGTTCTACCCCGACAAATACGACGACAACGGCAAGTGGATGGACGGCTGGGAAAGCCGCCGTAAGCGCACCGCCGGGCACGACTACGCCGTCGTTCGCCTTGCTGCCGCCGGCGTCATCCGCGGCTTCGATGTCGACACCAGCCATTTCACCGGCAACTTCCCGCCCGCCTGCCGGATCGAAGCCTGTAACGTCAAGGGCGACCCCGGCGACGGCACCGCCTGGACCGAGATTTCGGCCCTGACCCCGCTCGGGGCCTCCGCGCACCATTATCTCCGCACCCCGTCCGAGAGCGTTTGGACCCACGTCCGCCTTCACATCTATCCCGATGGCGGCGTGGCGCGGCTGCGCGTCTATGGCGAGCCGCACATCGACGAGATCGCCCAGCGCGGCAAGACGCTCGACCTCGCCTCCGGCCTCAACGGCGGCCGCGTCATCGCCTATTCCGACGCCCACTACGGCGCCTTCCACCGCATGCTGGCGCCAGGCCGCGGCCTCGACATGGGCGACGGCTGGGAAACCCGCCGCCGCCGCACCCCCGGCAACGACTGGATCATCGTGGCGCTCGGCGCC
>JANXSI010000385.1 GCA_025352765.1 Devosia sp.
GCATAGACCTCCACGGCGAACATCCCCGGCTGCTCCCAAAAGCAGCAGCCTATCCAACTGGCCGGATTTTACTCCGCCACGCTCAGCAAAACGCCGGCGCTCCAGTGGCCTACTTTGTCACCGCCATACCCAGACCAGAAGGACGGCGTGAACATCATGAAGGGGTATATGGAGTCCGGGGAGTTCTCCCGCGGTCGAGATAGCATCCGCGCGGAAGGCAGCATTGTAATGGTCGGCAACTTCCAGGTTGATGTTCAGCACCAGCAGCGCGTCGGGCACCTGTTCGGGCCGATGCCGCAGGAGATGCGCAATGATACTGCCTTTATGGATCGCATCCATTGCTACCTGCCTGGATGGGACATCCCGAAGGTCAACAAGACCCTTTTCACTGACCGATTTGGTTTGGTGAGCGACGTCCTGGCCGAGTGTTTCTCGCGGCTTCGATCGCAGAGCAGGGTGAATGTTCTCACCGGGCGCGTTCGCTTCGGCGGCGCACTCTCCGGTCGAGACCAGAATGCCGTCAACAAGACCGTTTCGGGGCTGCTCAAACTTCTCTACCCAGATCCCGCCGGGCCCGTTCCGGATGAAGACCTGGAATGGGCGGTCCGTCTGGCGCTTGAGGTCCGCCGTCGAGTGAAGGAGCAGCAGAAACGGATCGGCTCGGCCGAGTTCCGAAACACCCAGTTCAGCTATGTGATGGGCCTGGACGGTGAGGAGAAGTTCGTGGCAACGCCAGAACTCCAAAGCGAGGACAGCGTCGGCACCGACCCGCTTCCAGCCGGGCAGGTGTGGGTGATCAGCCCCGGTGGCCAGGACGAGGCCATCGGCCTATTCCGGATTGAGGTGACGGAAAGCCCCGGCGGCGGGGTGCGCATTCTCAATCAGTCACCGCCCGGTCCTTTCCGTGAGAGCGTCAAGATCGCCGAACAGAACCTCTACAGCCGGTCGCGGGAGTTGGTCGGGGACCGCAATCCGCGGGAGCACGAGTTCGCCGTGCAGATGCGTTCGTTCGACGCAGCCAAGAACGGCTCACAGGTGGGCGTGGGCGTACTCGCGGCACTCAGCTCGGCGCTACTGGGGAAGCCGCTGATCGGAGGCTTGATTATCGTTGGCGGTATCAACCTGGGTGGTTCGATAGAGCCCGTGCATAGTCCGATCGATGTCGTTGAACTCGCCCTAGAGAAGGGCGCGACCGCGGTGATGATGCCGGTGTCCACCAGGCGCGCGCTGGTCGATCTCTCAGACGAGGTGGCGACCAAGATCCAGGTACTGTTCTATTCGGACGCCCCGGACGCGTTGCTGAAGGCGCTGCACGACTGATCGTGCGCAGACCAACGTCACCTACCAAGCCTTCCGTGCAGATTCTCAACGATCGACTGAGACAACCAAACGGCGTCCGTGCCGATCGTGAGCCAGCCCCCACCCTTCAGCCGGTTCACCTCTTCCCGAGTCCAGCACAGAACCACTGCGACGCCGCTCAGATCCGCGTCCCCCGTCAATCTCAATAGTTCTTCGAAGTCGTCTCTCGCGAAGCGGTTCGCATTGTAGGCGCGGCAAGCTCGCGTGTCGGTTCCGCCTAGGTATGGGGGAGAGACAAAAACCAAATCCGAGGGCAGGAAATTGCGTCAGGCCTGAGCAAGTAGGTTGACGGCACGGATTGTGAAGTGGGAGCACTCATCAGGCACGAAACAATCCGCTGCGGGAAGGGCTTGCACCAAGCTATGGCTTGAACCAGCGCCGACTTTCGTCGTCGTCGGGCATGTCCTTGGCGTACTCCTCAACAGGATCAAGGGGAGTAAGCGGGCCAAGGGCAGTTGCGATATCGTAGACGGTTAAATCTGGGGGCAAATCCCCGAGAAACCGTATTAGTCGTCGCCTCAGCATAGCGATGCTGACCGCTTTACCCTCTGCCATCCCGGCACCTCGAAGCGCCTCTTCGACAGCATTTTCTACTTCTTCTTCGATCGTTCCCGCCACGGCCGCCCCTATCTGTCCCTTTAGACCTAGCAGTAAAGGGCCGGGCTGTCTTGAGTTGGCGCGTCAAAGGCCGAGAAGAGCCACCGGCCAATAGCGACTAACCGATGACGGCCAATTTTCGGTACTGCCGCCCGGAGCAGCTCCCGCGACGCCGCCAAAGGCTGCTGCTTACGACCATAAGTAGGCTGTTTGAGCTTCCGTCGGTTTGAGGACATGGAGTTAGTTATTGCCCCCTTTGAGACCAGACCGGGGGAAGAATGGTGGAAACCCTGGAGAGCATCCACTTCGGCGACTTGGTCGCGAGGCTCAGACAAAAGGTCAGGCGTGTACTTTTGCGCCTGAAGAAGGACGAAAAATCGCAGGCAGGGGATAAGGCCTACCTCGCTGCCCTCAACCCGCCTGCCGCCGTGATCACACCCACGATGATCAGGCCTGTCAGCACTAGCCGCAGCCCAGGGCTGACGCCGAACGTGTTCAGCATGGTGAGCAGCAGCACGAGGAACAACGCAGCGCCCCAGATGCCAGGCACGTTCGCCTTGCCTCCGGCCACCGACGTACCGCCAATGACCACCACGGCGATCGAACTCAGCAGGTATTCGTTTCCGATATCGACGCTGGCGCCGCGGAAATATCCTGCGAGCAGCGCTCCATTGATGCCGCCGAGGGCCCCTGACAGCGTGTAGGTGAGGAAGCGGACGCGCTCGACCGGAATGCCCGCCAGCCAGGCTGCGCGCATGTTCTGGCCGATGCCGAGGACCGATCGCCCGAACAGCATCCGCTGCAGGACGACGCCGGCGATGATCGAGAACACCACCGTGATGATCGCCAGCACCGGAACACCGACGATCTGAATGTTGGCAAAATCGGCGAACGCCGGTGGCGGCTTGATTTGCAGGCCCCGTCCGTAGCTGATGTCGATCGACAGGATCACAAAGCTCGAGGACAGCGTCGCAATGATCGGGGGAATGCGCAGCGCTCGGATCAGAACGTAGTTCGCTACGCCCACCGCGATCCCGCTGCCGAGCGCCGCCAGCAGCCCGACTGCGATCATCGCGTCACTGCCTCCCATCGTCTTCATGGCGACGGCACTCGCGAGCCCGATGTTGGCGGGAAGCGAGAGATCGACATTGCCCGGCCCCAGCGTCACGACGAACATTTGTCCGGTGCCGACAATCACCGTGAAGGCCGCAAGGGAGAGCGCCGCGGTCAGAATTCCGCCCGCACCAACCCCGCGGGTAAATGAGATCGTCGCGAGAAACACCACCAGAGCGCCGATGAACGACCAGATCCAGGGCTTGCCCAACAAAGTCCGAAACAGCGTCATGCCCGGCTCTCCCGGCGGCTGATCAGCACGCGCGCCGCCAGCACGATGATCAGAATTGCGCCGTTGGCAGCGACCTGCCAGTCGGGTGGGATGTGCATGAACGTCAGCAGCGGTGACGCCGCCATCGCCAGGGTCAACGCGCCGATCACGGCGCCGATCGGCGACACCCGGCCGCCGACAAATTCGCCACCGCCCAGGATCACGCCGGCGATCGACAGCAGCGTGTAGCCATTGCCGATATTGGCGTCGCCCGAAGTTGTCGTGCCGATCAGCGCCATGCCCGACAGCACGCCGAAGAAGCCCGCAAGGCCGAACATGATCATTTTGGTCCGCAGCAGCGACCAGCCCGCCCGGCCGATGGCCTGCCCGTTGCCGCCCGCCCCGCGAAGCACGGCGCCATAAGACGTTCGCATCAGTCCGAAATGCGCCACGGCGGCGATGAGCACGGCGGCGATGATCGGAAACGGCACGAACGGCGGCTTGAACCCCATCAGCGCCAGCAG
>JANXSI010000473.1 GCA_025352765.1 Devosia sp.
TTGGCAAGGATGGTCGCGACCGACACGGCGCGGCGCTGCGACAGGTCCTGGTTGTGCGACACCGAGCCGGTGTCGTCGGTGTGGCCATAGACGTCGACGATGGTCTTGTTGAACTTCTTGAGGACGAGGCCAACCGACACGAGCGTCTCGTTGAAGGTCGGCTGCACCGTGGCCGAGTCGACCCCAAAGGTGATGTTGGCCGGCATGTTGAGGATGATCTGATTGCCGACGCGGGTGACCGACACGCCGGTGTTCTGCAACTGGGCGCGGAGCTCGGCCTCCTGCTGATCCATGTAGTGGCCGACGGCCGCGCCGCTGAGGCCACCGATGCCGGCGCCGATCAGGGCGCCGATGCGCGGATCATTGCCGGTGCCGGCGCCGACCAGGGCACCCACCACCGCACCGGCGCCGGCGCCGATCATGGCGCCGCCCGAGGTGCTCGAAAGCTGCTGGTCGCCGGTATAGGCGTTCATCGTGGTGCAGGCGCTGAGCGACAGGACTGCAAGCCCGGCAACCAAGATCGACGACTTCATGGAGATCCCCTCAGGAGTGTTGGGCCTGTGCCTGCCCGCAGATTGCGGCAGGACCGTGATGGCGACAAGGGTCTTGTCCCCATTGGTCGCAGTTGGTCAGCCGTGCGCCCAGCCGCCGTCGACGACGAAATCCTGCGCCGAGATCATCTGGCTGTCGTCAGCGGCGAGAAACAGCACCATGCGGGCGATGTCGGCGGGATAGACGCGGCCCTTCAGCGCCTGCTGCTGGTCGATGAGCTTGTTCTCTTCTTCACCCACCCACTTGGTCAGCTGCTTCTGCGTCATGATCCAGCCGGGGACCAGCGTATTGACGCGGATGCCATGCGGGCCGAGGTCGCGGGCCAGCGAGCGGGACATGCCGTGCGCGGCGGCCTTGGACGCCGTGTAGGCCGTGAGGTTGCCCACCATGATCATCCAGCTGATCGAGCCGAAATTGATGATCGAGCCCTTGCCCGCCTTGATCATGCCGGGGATCACCGCCTGGGCGGCAAAGAAGGCGTGCTTGAGATTGACGCTGGTCGCCTTGTCCCAGGAGTCGGGAGTGACTTCGTCCCACTTGATGCGCTGGTCGTTGGCGGCGTTGTTGACGAGCGCCATTGCGGCGCCGTGCGCCGCTTCGAACCCGGCAATCACCGCCTGGTAGGCCGCGGTGTCAGTGATGTCGCACGGCTTGAAGGAGACGGTGCGTCCGGCGGCCGTCAGTTCGGCGGCCAGGGCATGGCCCGCCTCGACAGCGATGTCGACGAAGCCGACCTTGGCGCCCTGCGCGGCGAACTCACGCACCAGCGTCTCGCCGATCCCCGAGGCGCCGCCCGAGATGACGACCGGCATGCCGTCGAGACTGGGATAGCGGGCGAAACTGGATGCGGGCATTTGGGGCCTCCTCGGATGGCGTTTTGGCCGGTTCTAGCGGGCCATCCTGGGGGCGGCAAGCGCCGACCTCCGTCGGTTCGGGGTCGAACCGGCCGGAGTGCGGCCGCCAGGGGGCGCAGGGACAGCCCCCGCGCCGTCGTCAGGCCTCGTCGGCCTCGACAATCAGCTTGTTGCGCGGGGCAATGGCCATGGCCTCGATGCGCTCGATCAGCGGCAGCACCTTGTCGACATTGTCGAGGTAGCGCGCCTCGATCGAGAAGTTGAAGGTCACGTATTCGCGGCCCGGGCAGAAGGTGCAGATATTGGAGACCGGGTGCCAGGCGCCGCAATAGATCGGCTCGACCATGCCATGGGTCATCGGGCCGTAGGTGCGGTGCGGCGGCACCAGGGTCAGCACGATGTGGATGAAGTTATTGAAGCGCCAGAAGCGACTGCCGATGAGGAACGGCGCGATACCCTTGAGCGTGCGCAGGGTCTTGAAGACTGTGTTCATCATGGTCTGGAACTTGGTGACGTCCTTGCTCTCGATGTGGTCGACGGTGTCGTCGACGGCGCGGACGTAGTCGACGAAGTCGTCGAGCACGGTGAACTTGGCCTCGAGCGCCCGGACGCGGAAGAAGTCGTCATCGGAGTTGTTGCGCTCGCCATCGAGCATGGTGTAGGCAGCGCCGATCACCTTCTTGCTCATGTGCTTTTCGGCGCCGTCGCCGTTGAGCGCGTGAGTGACCAGCGCGAACATCAGCGAGCGCTGGCGGACGCCGAGCTTGTAGGCGAGCAGGCGCAGCCGATGGCGCTTGATGGCGAGGGTCTTGAACCCCCACGGCACGTCCGGACGTGCCATGACATTGGCGAGGCCGACATAGATCAGCGTCATCATCCAGCCCTTGAGGGTGGAGCCGATGCGGCTGATGAGGCCGATCTTGTTGGCGGCATCGGACATGATGCCGTGTGCCGCCGATTGCGAACGGGTGAGCAGCGCCGAGTCGGAGCCTTCGAGCAGGGCATGGCTGGAGCGGACCTGGAGGATCGAGGCGCGCCCCTCGGCATCCGGCCCGTCCTTGCGCACCACCGCCTGGACGCGGAACAGCGGCAGGTCGTTGCGCTCGAAGATGTCGGTCGACTTGCTCAGCCACTTGTCGGGGTAGCCGTCGAACTCGTCGACATATTCAACCGAGGTGATGGCATCGAGCAGATGTTTCGGGAAAGGCTGGCCCGGACGGGCGCCGACGAAGCCGTGCGTCAGCTGCGGCGCCAGGTTGACCATTTCGGCGACGAGATTGGCGATCAGGTCCTGGTCGAATCGCGTGGTCGAGAAGGCGGTGAAGAACACCGTGTCGCGCGCTTCGTAGAGGAACCACTGGAAGTTGGTGAACAGTGCCTGCGGATGCCGGGCAACTGCCGCGAGGGCCAGATCCAGAACCTCGGCGTGATCGTTCGCAAAACTCGCCGACGAAAAACTCTTCAACTGACTTCCCCCAGAACGTTCTTAGGTCTTTGTTAATATTCGGAGCGCTCCGCCCCGGTCAACGGCTGGCCGCCGATGGTGTTAATGCGTGGCCGAAAGTCTTCACTGCGGCTGCACAGGAGATAACCTACGGATTCTGAACGGAAACTGAGCGACTGCTGGACGCGGCCGCGGACGACCTAAGGGCGGCGGGCGGGGCCGGACTGCGGACGAAACGATGCCCCTGCCCGTCGTCTGGGCGATTGCATCCGTTGCGGACAAGTTTAGGATGATTCCAGTCCAGATTCAGGACGGGTTCAGGACCAAGCACTTAGCGGTGCGGTCGCGCGGCGAATTGACCTATGTCATGGCACTCGCTGCGAACTTAGGTTCCCGTCGCCGGACAACCGGGCGAGCGAGACTTTCATGGATTATCGCAGTATCTTCGAAGATGCGGTCGACACGCTGAGGCAGGAAAAGCGCTATCGCGTCTTTGCCGACCTCGAACGGGTGGCGGGCCGCTTCCCGACCGCGATCTACCGCGACCAGGCCGACAACGCCCGCGAGATCACCATCTGGTGCTCCAACGACTATTTGGGCATGGGCCAGCACCCCGACGTGATCACCGCCATGCAGGAGAC
>JANXSI010000499.1 GCA_025352765.1 Devosia sp.
CCGGCCGATCAGTCGCGAAAGGACAAATTGTGCAGGTCGATCAACTCGTCTCCGAACTTCTGGCCCGGGGGGACATGAATGACGACACCACCTTGGAGCTCAACCGCATCCTCAGCGATTGGCGCGCCGACAAGCTTGACCCGGACGACGCGGCCTATCTGGAAGCGCTGCACGCACGCCTGCTGCACCTGACTCCCGAGCCGCAGGACGACCTGATCGCCGCGCCCCCCGCCGCTCCGATGAGGCTCGACGGGCTTTCGATCGAAGAGTGGCGTGAGCGCGCTCTGAAGGCCGAAGCTGAACTCGCCCAGCTCGAGGATGCGAGCAAGAACGGCTGACCAGATAGTCGGCAGCTAGAGCGTCGCTCCAAGATTGGCGCTGTCGTCAGCCGGCTGCACCGGCGGATAGCTGTGCCAGTCGCCCGTCCAGGTGAGCGCACCGCCCTTGGCGATCAGCTCACGGGTGACCACAACCTTGCCGTCGCCGCCCGGCAGATCGAGCACATAGGTCGGCTGTGCGAGTCCAGACAGTCGCCCTCGAAGCGCTTCGACGAGAGCCAGCCCGTCTTCGAGGCTGGTACGGAAATGCGCGGTCCCCTTGGCGAGATCGCCGTGGTGGAGATAGTAGGGGCGGATCCCGAGGCTCAGGAACTTCCGCATCAGCGCTTCGAGCACTGGCACCGAGTCGTTGATCCCCTTGAGCAGCACGGACTGGCTGACCAGCATGATCCCCGCCTTGCGCATGGCCCTGATGCGGTCAAGAGCGGCCGGAGTGAACTCGTCGACATGGTTGCAGTGGATGGCAACGACCACTGTCTTGTCGGAGCGCGAGATCGCCGCAAGGAAGTCGTCCGACAGCCGCTCCGGATCGACCACCGGAACGCGCGTGTGCCAGCGGATGACCGCGAGGTTCTCGATCCCGTTCAGCACCTCCATCAGCGCCCGCGCCCGGCGGGCCGAGAGCACGAACGGATCGCCGCCCGTCAGGATCACCTCGGTGATTTCGGGATGCTGGCCGATATAGTCCGCCGCCGCCGCGATCTGGGCGTCCGACATGGCACCGTCGCCATCAGGTCCGACCATTTCGCGGCGGAAGCAGAAGCGACAATAGACCGGGCAGACGCTCACCAGCTTCAGCAGCACCCGATCGGGGTAACGATGAACGAGCCCGAACATCGGGCTGTGGGCGTGATCGCCGATCGGATCGGACCTCTCGATTGGGGCGATGTCGAGTTCGCGCGCGGTGGGGATGAACTGCCGGGCAACCGGCCCGTCCGTTCCCGTTGCGACCATGGCACGCTGCATCGTCGCACTGATGCCGATGGCAAACGCCGCCTCGACCGGGCGCAGAGCCGCCGCATCTGCAGCGGCAACGAACCCCGATGCGATCAGGTCATCGACAGACCGCAGTGTTCCAAGACCCATTTCGTGCTTCGACATCGAGCTCTCGCCAGCCATTGGCCCCAAGGCCACACGGCGCATCCCTAGCGCAGGTGGGCCGTCCACCCAAGCATCGAAATGCACTGAACCGGGTTGTCGGCCGCAAGAGCAGCGATCAACCACCCCAGCAGGGGCTTGCCCTCGCCCCGCTCTGCCCCTAGGAAGCCATGGCGTGGGCCCATAGCTCAATGGTTAGAGCCGACCGCTCATAACGGTCTGGTTGCAAGTTCGAGTCTTGCTGGGCCCACCACTCTTTTGGAGCGATCTCCAATGAAACCTCCAATGAAACGGACGCCGCCCGCTCCCGGGCGCTCTTGATTTCGCGCGGCCTTTGAGATTGGGTCTCGCCCGTTTTGAGGGAGGAAACCTATAATGAAACTGAATTTTCTGGTTGGGCTGGGACTGGCGGCGGCCCTATCCGGCTGCGCGACTACCGGCGGCATGCCGAGGGTCAACGCTGAGCGAGGGGCGGTCATCGCCGCGCCCGAGGACGCGGTCAAGACGGCCGTTGCCGGCGACCTCACATCGAAGGGCTTCCTGATCAAGCAGGACAGCCAGTTCGTGATGACTTTCGACAAGCCATCCTCGGACTTCGCGGCAAACCTGCTGCTCGGCTCGAGCATGAACCCGACTGTCAACAACCGGGCGATCTTCCAGTTCGTCGGCGACAACCCGACGTCGGTGACCTGGCACACCTACATCGTCACCAACCCGGGCACCGGCCTCGAGCAGCTGACCGACACCACGAACAGTCCGAACAATGACCCGGTGCAGGCGCTGCTTGTCAGCATTAAGGCTCAGCTCGAGAGCGGCCCGCCGCCGAAACCCGCGAAGCCGGCCGGCCCCAAGGCGGTGAAGGTGGCGACGGGGAACACCGGCCTCTGACCGCGGAAACAAAAAGGCCGCCCCCGCGCTAGCGAGGACGGCCAAGACTCTGGAGCGGCGCCTGGTGGGCGGCTCTACAACGGCTCTACGCAAACCCGGGCGGTGCCGGCCGCCTCGGTGCCGAGCCTACGCGCGGCAGCGCGTGACAGGTCAATGATCCGGTGCAGGCGCTTGGCCGGTCCGTAGTCGTTGATAGTCACGATAATCGGCCGGCCGAACAGGCGCCCGGCTTTGTCTTCCCTCGTCACCCGGACGCGCCGGCCGAACAGGGAACGGTCAAGCATGGCGGCCGTCATGGAGGTGCCGTTAAAATAAGCCCCCGTGGCGGTCCTTGACCCGCTTTCCGCCCCGTACCAGCTCGCCTGCCCCGATCGCCCGGCACAGCCCGGCTGTGCGGCCCCGGCAAGGTGATCGGACGCGAGGAAGGCCAGCACAGCCACGGCGGTGATTTTGAGGGCGAGCGTCATGGTTTCATTCCCAGCCAGTGCATGACGACGTCGCGGATGGCCTCGCCCCAGACCAGCAGCGTTGTTGCGAGGGCAATGCCGCCGCCGCCCACGAGGAACAGCACGACCTTGCCCAAGCTCTGGACCTTTTCGTTGAGCGCGATGGACGGCTGGGCCGCCGCCGCGTTGGCGTCGACCACGGCCTTGAGGGCGCTTACCTCTGCCTTCGCCTGTATCGTGATGGCCGAGTTGACCATGACGTCAGATTTCAGGGCCGC
>JANXSI010000593.1 GCA_025352765.1 Devosia sp.
GTGACACCACAAAAGAAAAAGCAGGGCGCGAGGCCCTGCTGAACAGTTTTATCGACAATACGTTGGTCTTAGGCACGCAATTAAGCGGCGGCCAACGCTCCTCCCTTGACGTTGTCGACGTCCAGCAGCTTCGAGGCTGCCTGTGGTTTATTGCGCCGGACCGTATCAAGCAGAATTGATGCTGTCACCTGGATTCTGCGACGAATTTGCGACGCTTCGCAGGCTTGTCACGGCTTGACCGATGCGGTTTGAGTGGGGCCTTGATCGCCGCCGAGTCGACCGGTCTTCCAAGGGGTTTCCATGCGTCTGAGCCGCTACTTTCTTCCCGTCCTCAAGGAGTCGCCGAAGGAAGCCGAGATCGTTTCGCACAAGCTGATGCTGCGCGCCGGCATGATCAAGCAGCAGGCGGCCGGCTCCTATTCCTGGCTGCCGCTTGGCTTCAAGGTGCTCAACAAGGTCATCAAGATCATCGAGGAAGAGCAGGACCGTTCGGGCGCCGTGCAACTGCTGATGCCGACGGTGCAGTCGGCCGATCTCTGGCGTGAATCCGGTCGCTACGACGCCTACGGCAAGGAGATGCTGCGCATCGTCGACCGGCACGAGCGCGACATGCTGTACGGTCCGACCAACGAGGAGATGATCACCGACATCTTCCGGACCTATGTGCGGTCCTACAAGGATCTGCCGCTCAACCTCTACCACATCCAGTGGAAGTTCCGCGACGAGGTGCGGCCACGCTTCGGCACCATGCGCAGCCGCGAATTCCTGATGAAGGACGCCTATTCGTTCGACCTCGACGAGGCGGCGTCGCAGCGTGCGTTCCAGCGGATGTTCGTCGCCTACCTCCGGACCTTCTATCGGCTCGGCGTGGTCGGTATTCCGATGCGGGCCGACGCCGGCCCGATCGGCGGCGACATGAGCTACGAGTTCCACGTCCTCGCCGACACCGGCGAGAGCGCGGTCTTCCTCGACGCCGACCTGCTCGACAAGCCCATTCCGCCGCCCGATACCGACTTCAAGGGCGACCTCAGCGCCATTTTCAACGATTGGACATCGCTGTTCGCGGCGACCGACGAGATGACCGACGAGGCGACGTTCCGTTCAGCCGTGTCCGGCAACAAGCAACTCGCCGCCCGCGGCATCGAGGTCGGCCATATTTTCTACTTCGGGACCAAGTATTCCGAGCCCATGAAGGCCGCAGTGACCGGGCCCGACGGCAAGGATGTGATCGTGCACATGGGCAGCTACGGCATCGGCCCGACGCGGCTGGTTCCGGCGATCATCGAGGCAAGCCATGACGATGCCGGCATCGTCTGGCCGGTGTCGGTGGCGCCGTTCGAAGTGGTGCTGGTTAATCTCAAGGCCGGCGACGCGGCCACCGACGCTGCCTGCGAGACGCTCTATGGCGAGCTCAATGCCGCCGGCCTCGATGTGCTCTACGACGACCGGGACCAGCCAGCCGGCGCCAAGTTCGCGACGGCCGACCTGATCGGTGTTCCCTACCAGCTGATTCTCGGGCCGCGCGGGCTCAAGGAAGGCCAGGCCGAGATCAAGCACCGCAAGACCGGCGAGCGTGAGACGCTGCCACTGGCGACTGCGGTCGAGCGGCTGCGGACCCTGGTTGAACCGCAAAGGCGGGACAAGGTTTGACGGAAACTGCCGCCGGGGCGACGCAAACCACCGGTCCATTCTCGCGCTTCGAGTGGCTGCTGGCCGGGCGTTATCTGCGCTCGCGCCGCCGCGACACCTTCATTTCGGTGATCTCGGGGCTGACGCTCGTCGGCGTCGCCATCGGGGTTGCCACCCTGATCGTCGTGATGAGCGTGATGAACGGTTTTCGCGATGAGCTGCTGACCAAGATCCTGGGGCTCAACGGCCACTTCACGGCCTATCCGATCGACGCAAAATTCGCCGACTACGACCAGACGGCGGTCAAGCTCGAAAAGGTCGATGGGGTCCTCTACGCCATCCCCTATGTCGAGGGACAGGCGCTCGCCTCCGGCCAGCAGGATTCTGCGGGCGTCTCGGTGCGCGGCATCTCGTCGGCCTCGATCGACAAGCTGAAGCTGCTCAAGAAGGGCGCGGTGCTTGGCGGCTGGGACCAGTGGGACAGCGGGCAGGGCGTCGCCATCGGCCAGCGCCTCGCGCAGAAACTCGGCGTCACGATCGGCGATCCGATCACCATCGTGAACCCCAACGGCGCCAACACGCCGTTCGGCAAGCAGCCGGCGATCCGCTCCTTCCCGGTCACGGTGATCTTCAACCT
>JANXSI010000607.1 GCA_025352765.1 Devosia sp.
CGAACCTACTAGGATGGCCAGCCTTTATCCGGTCGGCCTCGCGGCGCTGAAGATGCTTGAGCATATTGCCCGGCCGTTCCGCCCACCTGATGGACTTCTGCGCTTGGCAGCAAATCCCGTAGAGGTCGGCCACTCTCGCCCCGGCGGTATCCTCAGACGAGTACTTGCAGTAGTAGAGGTGGGCGTGAAGCTCGCTGTTCTCGAGCTTCAGCGACGACACTGCCAAAGCCTCGCATTTGGCTCAGAATCTTGCTACAGAATGCTTGAAATCAGGCACAGACGCAGGTCCCTGAAGCCCCTGTAAATCCAGGGTTTTTGACCAAGATGGCTGGGGATCCTAGCGCCCCAGCCAGCTGTCAAGACACGGGCTGCTTTACCTGGGCTTCCGGCCCGTTTGAGCCCTGGCCGGGTGACGTTTGGGCGCCGGAGTCGGCGTGCTCGGAGCCCTCGGCACGGAGCGCAGGCTGCCTCTATGGCATTCGTGTGCTAACCGTCGACGACTCGGTGGCTTGGCTAAAGCGTGATGCCCCCATCGGCGATGAAGTTGGTGCCGGTCGCGTAGCTGGACTCATCGCTCGCAAGGTAGACCGCGAGGTGGGCGATTTCCTCGGGCTGCGCCATCCGTCCCATCGGCTGGCGGGCAACAAAGCTCTTCCAGGCGGCGTCGTGGTCGCCGGTGCGGTTGGCCCGATCATGCAGCGACGGGCTGTCGACAGAGCCGGGGCAGAGCGCGTTGGCGCGAATGCCGGTGCTCAGATAATCGAAGGCGATCGACTTGGTCAGCCCGATCACCGCGGCCTTGCTCGACATGTAGGCGATGCGGTTGGGCACCCCCTTGAGCGAGGAGGCGACAGAGGCGACGTTGATGATGCTGGCGCCGCCCTGGCGGATGAACTGCGGCAGGAAGGCCTGCGTCAGCACCAACATCGGGGTGACGTTGATGTCGAACGACCGCTGCCAGTCGGCCAGCTCGGTATTCCCGAGCTTGCCCTCGTGCACCCAGCCCGCGCCGTTGTAGAGGACGTTGACATCGCCGTGCGCGGCGGCCGTGGCTCTCAGCGCATCATGGTCGGTCACGTCGAGGGTCAGGGTCTGGTGCCCGGCCGAGGGAAAGTCCTGACGCAGCGTCGCCCCGAGCGCGTCAACCAGCCCGGCGTCGCGGTCGCTGGCAATGACTCGCGCCCCTTCCCGGGCGAACGCGAGTGCGCACGCGCGACCGATGCCGGCGCCCGCCGCCGTCAGAAACGCGATCTTTCCTTCAAGGCGTCCCATCGACGACCCTCCCCACCATGATGTGTGATGCACCAGCATGGCTGGCGAGCCAACCGCGGCGCGACAGCAGCCGCGTCATGCCCCGCTCGTTATCCGATTTTCCGGTTGCGTGCTTTCGAGCGAGAAGTAGTCCGGATGCGCCTGCCGGATCAGATCAAGCTCCCGCACCACCGACTGCAGATGCACCTCGATGCTGGCTTCGGCGCCTACCGCGTCATGTGCCTTGAGGCGCGCCACGATTTCCTCGTGCTCGCCGATGATGAAATACATGTGAGCCTGGCTGAGCAGCGACAGGCGCCGGACGCGGTCCATGTGGAATTTCGCTTCGCGCACATCGTCCCAAATGGATTCAAAACCTGCGGCCTTGGCGATCAGCTCGTGCAGCCGATCGTCCGATTGCAGGAAACTCTGGTCATCGGCGAGACCGGCGAAAGTATGCTGCAGGGCGATCTCGCGGTCCATCAGCGCGGCAATCTCGGTCGTGAGTTTCTCGGCCGCAAGTCGCGCCAGGGGACGCTCGAGCGCTTCGCGGACAAAGCGCGACTTGGCCATCATCTGCTCGCTGAGCGGGGAAACCAGCGTTCCCCGCTGCGGCAGGATATCGACGAGGCCGCGTCGGGCCAGCCGCGCGAGCGCCTCGCGCACCGGGGTCCGGCTGACACCAAATTCTGCGGCGAGGCGCGCTTCCGACAGCTCCTGGAACGGCCGCAGCTGCATGTCGAGGATCTTCTCCATCAGGTGCTCGCAGATCTGGGTTGCGATCGAACCGCTGTCCTGCCGATACGCATAGGCCCGCCCGGTGGCGGGTTCCGCCGCGGGGCGCCTTGCTCCGGCGTCGCTGCGTGAAAGATTCGCCATTACTTGGTACCCAATTGTAGACCGGCCATGAAATATTTCCTCAGCGCGACGAATAGCACGACCGTCGGTATGCTGGAAATCAGGGTGGCGGTGATCACAACGTTCGGGCCGAGCGTCGAATAGGTGCCCTGCAGCGACTGCAGCGCCACCATGACCGAGCGTACCTCGATGCCGTTGGCCAGGATCGACGAGAACAGCAGGTCATTCCAGATCCAGGTGAACTGCAGCAGGAACAGCGCGATGAGCGGCCCGACGGCGTTGGGCAGGATCATCGACACGAAGACCCGCCATTCGCTCGCGCCCTCGATCCGCGCCGCCTCGTCGATCTCCCTGCTGATCGACGAGAAGGAATTGCGCAGCACGAGCAGCGGGAAGGGGATGCAGATCGCCACATACACCGCCAGCATGCCGATCCAGGTATTGACCAGGCCCAGGCGCTGATAGCCGAAAAGCAGGGGCACCAGGTACATCTGGAACGGAAACAGCGTTCCGGTGAAGATCAGCATGAACCAGCCGTTGGAGCCGATGAGGTTCAGCCGCGTCATGCCGTAGGCGGCCGCCGCCGCAAAGGCGACCGCCAGCGCGGCACCGACCAGCCCATAGGTCAGGGAGTTGGTGGCCGCCGCATCGAGGCGGGCGATCGTCCAGGCCTGGACGACATTGTCGATGAAGGGGGCCAGCGAATCCGGGAGCTCGAGCACTCCCTTGGCGGCGTACTCGCGCGTCGATTTGAAGACGGTGACCACCAGATAGTAAAAGGGCGTCAGGTAGGCGAGGGTGAGCACAAGGATCGGCAGCAGGATCCACCGGCCGCCATGGGACGTGCGGCGGCGCTCCTTCTCGACGAGGCTGCTGATGAACTGACGGTTGGAGAGATCGACGGCCATGCGGGTTCCCGCTCCTGTCAGCGAATGCTACGTTCGACGCGCGCCTGGATGAGTGCAAGAATTGCGCTGACGGCGATCACCATGGCTCCGAGGACGACGGCCACCGCCGAGCCGTAGGCCCAGGCGCCGTTCGAAAACGACTCGTAGTACATGTAGACGGCCAGCGAGAGCGTGCGCTTGCCCGGGAAGTCGCTGGCCATCACCCACAGGAGGTCGAAGGTGGTAAAGCCCGCGGCGACGTTGAGGATGGTGACGACGAGGACGGTGGGCAGCAGCAGCGGCCAGATGATGTGGCGGAAGATCTGCCCGGTCGAGGCCCCGTCGACCCGCGCCGCCTCGATGGGGTCCTTGGGAATGGCGGCAAGCCCGAGCAGCAGCAGCACCATGGTGATGCCCACCGACTGCCAGACGAAGGTCACGATCACCGACCCGGTCACCGTCGCCGGAGAATAGATCCAGCCAAAGTCGAACGGCGTTCCACTTGTGGCCGAAACCACCGAGTTGAGAACGCCGTGCGGCGCATAGACATAGTACCAGATTGCGCCAACGGCGGTGGGGGCCAGCACCTTCGGCAGGAAATACAGGCTCTTGAGCGTCTCCTGGAACGCGATGTTGCGCAACATGAGCGCCAGCGCCAGCCCGACAGCCAGGGGCAGCACCACGGCGGCCACGACCCAGACGGCGGTGTTGGCAAGCGATTCCGAAAAATAGGGGACGGCGAACAGCCGCATGTAGTTGGCAAAGCCGGCGAACTTGTCGAGGCCGGTGAACTTCTGCCACTTGGTGAAGCTCAGGATGATGTTGAGGACGACCGGCGCCAGCAGGAAGACGCTGACCATGATCACGGCCGGCGCGATGAACAGCCATGCCACTCGGGTATGCCGCCAGGCCACGCGGCGCTCACGGCGGCGGGCTTCCTTCAATGTCTCGGGGCTGAGGATTGCGCTGGCAGCGGCCATCAGGTCACTCGGGGGTCGAACCGGCCGTGCCCGAAGGCACGACCGGCACCTTGGGAGGTTACTTGCTCGCCCAGTAGTCGGCGTTGATCTTCTGCATGTCGCCCATCACCTTCTGGGCGGTGGCGGGCGTCGGATCGAACATGAACGACCCCATTGCCGCCACCAGGTCGCCCTGGATCTGCGACGGAACCGCTTCCCACCAGCGAACGAGGGCCCGCGGCTTGGCCGAGGCCACCAGATCACTGTCGGCCTTGATGATGTCGTTGGGCGGCGTGGCCTTGAGGTTGCCGTTGAACACCTGGATCGTCGATCCGAGGGTGTTGGCGGCATCGGCGCTCATCAGCGACGCAACGGCCTTGCCGAGGTCCGGATTGGCATCGAGCGCGGCTTTGCCGACGACGATCGGCGAGGCTTCGACGATCACCGACTGCTGGACGTCCGGCGACAGCGACGGCATCAGGAAGGTCTTGAAGTCGACGCCGGGCTTGAGGCCGGCTTCCGCCACGGCGCCCGAGTTCCAGTCGCCGATCAGGAACATCGCGGTGCTGCTGTTGGTGAAGTTCTTGTTGAAGTCCTGCTCGCGCGGGTCGCTGAAATAGCCCTTGGCGTACATCTCGCCCCAGACCTTGAAAGCATTCTGCACGGTCGGGCCGTCATAGGGGACCTTGCCGCTGGTGAGGCCGACGAAGTCATCCGGATTGGTGCCGAGCACGAGTTGGGAGAACCAGATGAAGGGCATCCAGCCGCCCGACGCCGGGGCGTTGAACGGGGTGATGCCAGCGGCCTTGAGCTTGTCGCAGTCGGCCATCAGTTCCGCCCAGGTCGTGGGGGGCGCGGCGATGCCGGCCTTTTCGAACGCATGGGTGTTGTAGAACACCACCCAGTTCGCGACGTTCAGCAGGACGCCGTAGGGCTTGCCATCCACGGTGACGAGGTCGCGCTGAGTGGCCGAGAACGTGCCGTCCTTGTTTGCCTGATCCCAAAAGGGGGTGAGATCCGCCGCGGCGCCGGTGGCCACGAGGTCGCTCAACTGGTTGCCGTTCCACCAGGTGAACAGGGCGGGCACGTTGTTGCCGGCGATCGAAGTCTGCATGAACGCCTGATACTTGTCGGTCGGCGTGATGTCCTGCAACTTGATGGACAGGCCCGAGGCCTTGCTGGCGCCTTCGGCGATGGCGGTCATGCCCTTGTCCCAGGGCGTCTTGTCCGAGTAGAGGCTGAGATCGGCCGCAACGGCGCTACCGATCATCAGCGTGGCCGCAAGGCCAACTGCGCTGAGCCTAGTCATAAACGACATGTTCTCTCTCCCTGTTGTCGTTGTTGGTCGATCGGCTCTCACCGGAGAACCGAGTTCTGAGTTTGCTTGTCGAAGACGTGGACACGTGACCCATCGATCCGGAAGCGCAGCGGCTGCCCGGGATCGATCGGTTTGGGGTGCTGCATTCGGGCGACCACTTCGGTGCCGCCGAGTTCGGTAAACAGCAGGCTCTCGTTGCCGAGCATCTCGGCGAAATTCACCACGGCCTCGAAGTCGGCGCCAAGCTGCGGCCGGGTGCCATGGCCTTCGGGCACGATATCCTCGGCCCGGATGCCCAGAATGACCGGCGTGCCGGACTCCGGCAGGTTGAACCGCTCAGCGGGGACCTCGATCGACACGCCACCGGCCGTCACGACGGGTCCATTCGGTCCTGTGCCGATCGCGGCCTCGAGGAAGTTCATCGATGGCGCACCGATGAAGCCGGCGACGAACTGGTTGCGCGGACGCTCGAAGACCTCGAGCGGCGTGCCGATCTGCGCCACGAGTCCGTCATGCAATACGACGATCTTGTCGGCGAGCGTCATCGCCTCGACCTGGTCGTGCGTCACGAAGACCACGGTAGCGCCCAATTGCCGCTGTAGCCGCTTGATCTCGACGCGCGTCTGGTTGCGCAGCTTGGCATCGAGGTTGCTGAGCGGCTCGTCGAACAGGAACACCTCTGGCTCGCGCACCATGGCACGGCCGATGGCGACCCGCTGGCGCTGTCCGCCCGAGAGTTGCGAGGGTCGCCGGTCGAGGTAGGGCTCAAGTCCAAGCATCTTGGCCGCCTCGGTCCGCCGCCGCGCGATTTCGGGCTTGGGAACGCCGCCGATCTTGAGGCCGAACCCGAGGTTGTCGTTGACCGTCATATGCGGATAGAGGGCGTAGGACTGAAACACCATCGCAATGCCACGGTCGCGCGAGGGTAGGTCGTTGACCAGCTTGCCGCCGATCCGCAGTTCGCCGTGCGAGATGGTCTCGAGGCCCGCGATCATCCGCAGGATGGTGGATTTGCCGCAACCCGACGGGCCGACCAGCACCACGAAGGTGCCATCTTCGATGTCGAGATCGACGCCCTTGATGGCAACGAATTCGCCATAGAGCTTGACGATGTCGCGGAGCGTGACGGTGGCCAAGCTTAGGTCCTCTAACGTCGTGCCGGATCGGCGAAGCGGGTCTCGGGCTGGATCGAGTACCAGCCCTCCCGCTGCGGATCGCGGTCGTAGGTGTAGCCGCCAACCTTGCGATAGTGGTCGGCATAATGGGCGAGCTTGTCGCGATCGACCTCGACACCGAGCCCCGGACCCTTGGGCAGGGCGATCTCGCCGTCGATATACTGCATCTTGCCGCCGACGATGATGTCGTCGGTGAGGTGATGATAGTGCGCGTCGGCCGCGAAGCTCATGTTTGGCAGGGCCGCCCCCAGATGCAGCATCGACGCGAGCTGGATTCCGAGCTCGCCCGAGGAGTGGACGCTGGTACCGAACTGGAACGCCTCGAGGATCTGGCCGGCGCGATAGGCCTGCCGCAAGCCGCCCCAGAAGGTGGTGTCGAGAAGGATGACGTCCACCGCTTCCTGCCGGATGCAGGAGGCGAGCTGTTCGAAATTGACCACGACGGTGTTGGTCGCGGTGGGCATCGAGATGCGATCGCGGAGGCGCCGCATGCCCTCGAGGCCGAAGCAGGGATCCTCGAAGTAGTCGTTCCGGATGTGGGCAATCTGGCCGGCAACCCAGATCGATTCCTCGACCGACCAGACGCTGTTGGGGTCGAGGCGGAACCGGTCACCCGGGAACGCCTCGGCAAGGGCGCAATAGACCTCCACGTCGTGTTCGGGGGCGAATACGCCGCCCTTGAGCTTGTGGGACTTGAAGCCGTGAAGGCGCTTCTGACGCTTGGCCTCGGCAACGATCTCCTCCGGCGTTACCTCGCCTCCGAGCCCGGTCTTGTCGTCGCGGTAGCGATAAAAGAGGTAGCTCGCGAAAGGAATCGTCTCGCGCAGCGCGCCGCCGAGCAGGTCGCAGGCGCGCACCCCGAGCGCCTTGCCGGCAACATCCATACAGGCCATTTCAATCGCTGCGTGCACCTGGGTGCGGGCGTTGTAGAGGCTGGCAACCGGATTCATGATCTTCCATCGCAGCTGTTCGAGCTGCAACGGATCGTGACCCTTGATGTAGGGCAGCAGGCTGACGACGGCATTCTCGGCGGTTTCGCCGCCGCCGCCCAGTTCCCCCCAACCCGACAGGCCCTCATCGGTGACCACCTCGACGATGGTCCGGATGAAACGGCCCCAATGCGCGCCGGCCGCGTGGCGCAACGGCGCCTCGAGCGGCATCGCGACAGTTGTAGCCTTGATGTCGACGATCCTCATTGCACTAATTCTCTACTTTGCGCGGCGCGCCGGGGATGCGGGCAAGCATGCCACCATCGACGCGCACGGTTTCGCCGGTCATGAATGACGCCTTGTCAGACAGCAGGAACGCAATGACCGCCGCGATCTCCTCAGGTCGGGCCCTCCGGCCGAGCGGATGCATGGCGTCGACTTCGGCATTGAGGGCAACCGGATCGGGATCAAGGTTGATGGCGTCCCGCAGCATGGGCGTATCCACAGAGCCCGGGGCGACGCCGAGGACGCGGACGCCGTTCGCGGCTTCGTCCATCGCCATGCCGGTGACCAGACCGATGAGGCCGTGCTTGGCAACGACATAGGCAAGGGCGCCTTTCTGCGCAGCCATGCCCTGAACGGACGCGGTGAGGACGATCGCGCCCTTGTGGCGTCGAAGCTCCGGCATTGCTGCCTTGGCGACATTGAAGCCGCCGGTGAGGTTGACGCTGATCACTTCGTCCCAGAGCGCCGGGCTGGTGGTGACGACGTCGCCGTAGCGCTGGATGCCGGCATTGTGGGAGACGCCCGTCAGTCCACCGAAGCGCTCGACGGCAAGGCGAACCGCGGCTTCGCAGTCGCTGAGACTGGCGACCGACCCGACCTGAGTGGCCGTGGTGCCGCCAATTTCCGATGCGGTCTTTTCGAGCGCCTTGGCGTCGCGGTCGAGCAGCACCAGATTGCGGCCTTCGGCAGCGAGCGTTGCCGCCACCGCCCGACCAATCCCCATGGCCGCGCCCGTCACCAGAACAGTGTTCCTCGCGTCGCTCACCGACAAATTTCCTCCTCTTGCCAAACAAATGTAGGGCTACCATACTAGTCCTGTCAATCGGCTTCGGTCGTCGAGAACGAGAGGCGGAAACCGCCCGCGAACGACCACGAAGCAGTGCAAGGGGAGGGAGACGTGCCGACGTACGTCTTTACCGGCAGCCTGACGCGGCCGATGCCGCAGTATGGCGCCGCCAACGGTCGGGGAATAACCCAACTCGGGTGGGACGCCGGCGTCGGCGCTCTTTCCGCGATCGGCGAGACACGCGGAATCGATGACACGGCTTGGCTGGTGCTCGATCCCCACCGCAGAGTGCTCTACTCCACCTTCGAGCGCACCGGCACCGACCAGAGCGCGGTGGCGGCGTATGCCGTGAGCCGCGCAGACGGTGGTCTCACGCTGCTCAACAGCCAGCCAACTTTGGGGGGCGAGGCCTGTCACGCCAGCCTCTCGCTCGATGGGCGTTTCCTGCTGGTCGCCAACTACAATGGGGCAACGCCCCCGGGCTGGCCGGAAAACGCCGTCAGCGTCTTTCCGCTCCGGCCAGACGGAGTGCTCGACCCGGCGGTCTGCACCATCCGGCACCATGGGGCCGGGCCCAACGCGCAGCGCCAGACGACGGCGCATGCCCATTGCGTCGTGCCGTCGCCCGACGGGCGCATGGTCTATGTGGTCGATCTGGGAATTGATCGGCTCGTCGCATATGAGCTGAGTGCGGGTGGCCAGCTCGTGCCGCGGCCGGCAAGCGATTTCCGCCTGCCACCGGGGCTGGGGCCGCGGCATCTGGTGTTCAGTGCCGACGGCCGGCGGCTGTTCTTGGTCAGCGAGCTCATCCCCACGGTGATGAGCTTTGCGGTTGATCCGGGCGACGGGTGGTTGTCGCTCATCCACTCCGTATCCATCCCGCCGTCGGGCGCCACGATCGTGCAACCGGCGGGGATCGTCCTCACTGGCGACGATCGGTTCCTCGTTGTGTCGCTGCGCGTCTGTAACGAGATTCTTGGCCTCGCGGTGGACGCGGAAACGGGTCGGCTGACCCCTGTCGGGCGGTGGCCGAGTGGCGGCGCAACACCGCGAGATCTCGCCTTCAGCCCGTCGGGCGACCACCTGCTCGTCGCCAACCAGGACTCCGATACGGTGAGCGTGTTCGCGTTCGACCGTGAGACCGGCACACTCGCCGGGCCGGTGTATCAACAGCCCGTCGGCACCCCGATGGCCGTCAAGATTGCGACCTTCTGACCACATAGCCAACTGTAGAAAATCCGGCTTCGCGGCCGTTCGAGGACAAGATGACCATCAAAGAGATACTGTTCGTCCATCACAGCCACACCGATATCGGCTACACCCATCCACAGCCGGTGGTGATGGAACTGCACCGGCGTTTCATGGACGAGGC
>JANXSI010000615.1 GCA_025352765.1 Devosia sp.
GATGGACGGGGCATGGCGGCGCGGCTGATCCCGTTCTTTCTCGCCATCGCGACGATCGCCGCGCAGGTCGGCTACGGCAATGTCCGGCTCAACTCGACGCCGGTGACGCCGCGCACCGACATGAAGGTGCGCATGGTCCAGCCGGTGATCACCGAGCACTCCAACTGGGCCGCCGCCAATCCGGCCGACATCGTCACCCGGCTGATCGATCTGTCGAGCGGCAAGACCGGGCCGACCGACCCAGGGCTCGCCGACAAGACGACGCTGATCTGGCCCGAATCGGTGTTCCCATTCTTCATGAGCCAGTATCCCGAGGGTCTCGCGCGCATCGCCCGCATGCTGCCGGCGACCACCACGCTGCTGACGGGCGCGCCGCGCGAGCCCGAAAGCGACCCCGAGGATCCTGACCAATCCAACCCAGGTTACAATTCGCTGCTCGCCATCGACAATCAGGGCGAGATCACCTCCAGCTACGACAAGTCGCATCTGGTGCCATTCGGCGAGTATTTGCCGTTTTCGGGATTCTGGAAACTCTTCGGCATCTCCCAGTTCGTCCCCGGCACCAATGGCTGGGCCCCCGGTGCCGGCAAGCGTCTGGTGACGCCGCCCGGGATGCCGGCCTTCATCGCGCTGATTTGCTATGAAGCCATATTTTCTGGCGATCTGGGCGCCGATCCCGCCAAGGCTCAGTTTTTGTTGAACATTTCCAACGACGAATGGTTCGACGGCTCGATCGGTCCGGCCCAGCACGCCCACCACGCGCTGCTGCGGGCCGTCGAGACCGGCCTGCCGATGCTGCGCGCCACCAATTCGGGGCTCACCTTCGCCGCCGATCCGCTCGGTCGCGTCACCAGCCGTCTCGCCCAATATGAGGAAGGGGTGCTCGACGTGGTGCCATCCAACAAGATCGGCGAAACTCTGTTCGATCGCTGGGGCAACCTTCCCTTTCTCGCGGCGCTGCTGCTCGGCCTTGCTGCGGCGCTCCTCACCCGCATGCGTCGGGTGGCAAAGGCATAAATTCTTAAGAACGCCCTCAGGGGGATATCAAGATTTCTTTATATCCGCCTTGACCCCACCGGGGAGCAGTGACAGAAGCTCCGCCCAACTACGCGAATTTCCGCGTTTTGGACCAATTTTGAGGGGTTTCGGCGTTGCGGTCATCCTATCTGTTCACGTCTGAATCGGTTTCCGAAGGTCATCCGGACAAGGTCTGCGACCGCATCTCCGACGAGATCGTCGACCTGGTGTTCCGCGAGGCCAAAAAGACCGGCATGGATCCGAGCCAGGTGCGCATCGCCTGCGAAACTCTGGCCACCACCAACCGCGTCGTCATCGCCGGAGAAGTGCGCGTTCCCGAAACGCTGCTCAAGCACGGCAAGGACGGCAAGCTGCTGCACGATGCCTCGGGCGCTCCGATCATCAATCCGGCAAAGTTCAAGTCGACCGCCCGCAAGGCCATCAAGGCCATCGGCTACGAGCAGTCGGGCTTTCACTGGAAGACCGCCCGCATCGACGTGCTGCTGCACGGCCAGTCGGCCGATATCGCGCAGGGTGTCGACGAAAAGGGCAACAAGGACGTCGGTGCCGGCGACCAGGGCATCATGTTCGGCTACGCCAGCCGCGAGACCCCGGAACTGCTGCCCGCCCCGATCTACTATGCCCACAAGATCCTCGAAGTGCTGACCGATGCGCGGAAAGCCGGCGAGGGCGATGCGAAAAAGCTCGGCCCCGATGCCAAGAGCCAGGTCACGGTCAAATACGAGGACGGCAAGCCCGTCGGCGTCACCCAGATCGTCGTCTCCACCCAGCACGTCGACGCCTCGCTGAGCTCGGCCGACGTCAAAAAGATCATCGAACCCTATGTGCGGCAGGCGCTGCCCGAGGGTTGGATCACCAAGGACACCGTCTGGCACGTCAATCCGACCGGGAAATTCGTTGTCGGCGGCCCCGACGGTGATGCCGGCCTCACCGGCCGCAAGATCATCGTCGACACCTATGGTGGCGCGGCCCCGCATGGTGGCGGCGCCTTTTCGGGCAAGGACCCGACCAAGGTCGACCGGTCGGCGGCCTATGCGGCGCGCTATCTCGCCAAGAACGTCGTCGCTGCCGGCCTCGCCGACCGCGCCACGATCCAGCTGAGCTACGCCATCGGCGTCGCCAAACCGCTCTCGATCTATGTCGATCTCCACGGCACCGGCACGGTCGATGAGACCAAGCTCGAAAAGATCCTCGGCGAGGTGTTCGACTTGAGCCCCCGCGGCATCCGCGAGCACCTGCAGCTCAACAAGCCGATCTATGCAAAAACCTCGGCCTACGGCCATTTCGGCCGCAAGCCGGGCCGCGACGGCTCGTTCAGCTGGGAAAAGACCGACCTCGTCCCCGCGCTGAAGGCCGCGGTCAAGGCCGCCGCCTAGGTCCATAACGCTCCAAGCGTCGCCTCTGGCGAGAGCAGATCCCCGCGAAAGCGGGGATTTTCGCTTTCCTGGCTGCGGCTTCATGATAGTTGGCCGCCGATGACCGAAAAATCCAACCACCCCCTCAACGTCAACGGCGAGCCGCGCGCCTTTTTCGGCCGCCGCTCCGGCAAGCGCCTGCACAAGGGGCAGGACCGGCTGTTTCACGAGAAACTGCCGGCGCTGGAGATCGCGCTCGGCGATGGTTCGCTCGACCTCGATGCCCTGTTTCCCGGACGTACGCGCCGCGCCATCGAGATCGGCTATGGCGGCGGCGAGCATTTGGCGCGGGTCGCCGGCGAAGCCCCCGAGACAGGCTTTATCGGCTGCGAAGTGTTTTCCGGCGGGATCGCCAAACTGCTCGAGGCCATCGACGATCGGCAGCTCGACAATGTGCGGGTCTTCACCGACGACGCCCTGAAACTGCTGGTGAAACTGCCCGACGCCTCGCTCGACGCGGCGTTCCTGCTTTACCCAGATCCGTGGCCCAAACTGCGCCACCACAAGCGCCGCTTCGTGTCGGCGACGACGCTCGGCGAGCTGGCGCGGGTTTTGAAACCCGGGGCCATCTTCCGCTTTGCCACCGATATCGAGGATTACGCCGACTGGACGCTCGCCCACATCCTGCGCGAGCCGAAATTCCGCTTTGCACCAGTTGCGCCGGGCGCCTGGCATCAGCCTTATCCGGGGTGGCAGCCCACCCGTTACGAGGAAAAAGCTCGCCGCGAAGGCCGGATGCTGAGCTTCTATTTCGAGTTCGAGAGCCTCGCGCAGAGTTGAGCAGCGTCGTATTGCGCTATTCACCACGCGGCAGTATCGCGCGGGTGCCCTCTGGAAAAACCGCTCAGCGCGACCGACATGCTGAAGCCGAGGAGGTTAGCGCCGCCCACCGGGCGTGCGTCAGCCGGAGTTTCTTATGCAGCAATCCAAGCGTCAGCCGATCGACACCACTGTCCTCGACGAACTTCTGACCACCCGCCACAGCAAGTGGAATCTTACCGTCGTCCTGCAACTGCGGCACGAGACCAAGCGCTTTTCCGAATTGCATCGCGAGATTGGGGTGATTTCGCAGAAAGCTCTCACCTTGAGCCTGCGGACGCTCGAGCGCGATGGGTTCCTGCTGCGCACCAGCTATGCCACCATTCCGCCTCGCGTCGAATATGCGCTGACGGATCTGGGCAAGGAGGCGTTCAAGGCGTTCGAGGCCTTCGAGAAGTTCGCCGGGGCCCATTGGCAGCGCGTCGTCGAGGCGCGCCAGAACTTTGATGCAAGGGCAAGCGAGCCGCCCTTTCCGTACCTGCAGGCCGGCGACAGCCACTGACACTCAAGCCGGCGGGGATTGGCCGCCGGCTCGTGTCACCAGACCATCCGCGGCCCGGCCAGTCCGAAGACTGGCGCCGGGCCGTAGATGCGGAGCCGATCACTTGATCTGCTGCAGCGAGTCGATGTTGTAGAACGCGAAGGACTGATGCCCGCCCGAGACCACAGTGGCGCGAAACGTGTCGCCGCTGACCTGGTCGGCGGCAATCGCGTTGACGCCGTCATAGCGGAGCTGCTGGATCAGGTAGGTGCTGTCGAACTTCAGCGAGCCGTCATTGGCAGCAAACACCGGGGTGGCGATGGCGCCGGCCGTCACGATGGCGGCGAGGGCAAGCGATGCAGTCTTGAAGGAGTTGGTCATTTCAAAGGTCCCTTTCATTGGTTGGACCAACCGTAGATCGGCGCATCTCCCGATTGCCTCAAGCAGCTGAATCTGCATTTACACCCCTTGAAATTCTGCAATGAATTGAGAGGGTTACGACCAGGAATGTCACCTCCTTGCGAGATACCCACGGGCACGAGGGTGTGCCAGTTCCCAAAACGGAACCATCGTCCGCATATGGGGATTCCGGGGTAAAAGGGCCTCATTCTGCGCGCCGATCGGGTGCCGGGAAACGCGGTCCCCTCCCGCTTCGGCCTCAAAATTCTCTCGACTCTTTTTTGCGCCCGGCGCGAAAAAATCGCACGACGGCGCATTGCGGGATCAAGAAGGCGGCTTGCGTCGTTATCCGTCCAACCGGAGCACCGCCGCATGACCAGCGTCAAAATCCTCGACATCGCCGACCTGACCCACAATGTCCGCCGCTACACCCTCGAAAAGCCGGCCGGCTTCACCTTTGCGCCGGGGCAGGCGACCGACGTGTCGCTCGACGAGGACCGCTGGCGCGACAACCAGCACCCCTTCACCTTCACGGCGCTGCCCGATGCGCCGACGCTCGAATTCACCATCAAGAGCTACTTTGCGACCGGCGGCGACGGCCTCACCGAGCGGCTCTATGGCTACAAGCCGGGCCAGAGCCTGATCATCCGCGAGCCCTGGGGCACCATCACCTACAAGGGACCGGGCGTCTTCATCGCCGGCGGGGCAGGGGTCACCCCGTTCATCGCCATCCTGCGCGACCTCCATCACCAGCGGAAAATGGATGGCCACACTCTGATCGTCTCCAACCGCACCGAGGCCGACATTATCCTCCGCGAAGAGCTCGAGGCGTTCCGCGGACTTGAAACCATCTGGACCGTCACCGACGATGCCGCCTCGAGCCTGCTGCATGAGCGCATCGACGAAGCATTCCTCAAGGCGCACCTCAAGGACTTCGCCCGGAATTTCTACCTCTGCGGCCCCGACGACATGGTCAAGCAACTGCGGGGGACGCTTAAGGAGCTTGGCGCCAGTGTCGAGAACGTCACCTGGGAGAAGTAGGGCCCGCGCTCACGCCCTCATCCAGTCGACCAGGGCGGCGTTGACCGCCTCGGGCTGCTCGCGCAGGCTCATGTGCCCGGCCGTGGGGACGACCACGAAGCGCGATCCGGCGATGCCTTCGGCCATTTCCTTGGCGACGTCCGGCGGCGTCAACCTGTCCGCGTCGCCCACCAGCACCAGGGTCGGTATGCCGATCGTTGCCAATATCGGCCGCGAGTCCGGCCGCCCGATGTTCGCCGCCTGCTGCCGCGCGAAGCCATCAACACCGATCATCGCCGCCTCCCGCCGGTGCACCGCCCGGAGTGCGTCGTTGCCAATGTGGTCGGGGTGGACGAGCGCCGGGAAGATCTCCTCGACCAGGGCCGCATACTCGCCGTTGCGGGCGCGAGCCACCATGGCCCTGCGTCCGGCGCTCTGTTCGGGCGTGTCCGGTCGGGCCGAGGTGTCGAGCAGCGCGAGTTTGACAACTCGCTCCGGCGCCTGCCGCAGCACCTCGAAGCTGAGGTAGCCGCCCATCGAGACTCCGGCGAGCGCAAAACGGGGCGGCGCGGTAGCGAGAATACTGGCTGCGATCGCCACCATGCTGTCCCCGACCAGCGTCGAGGCAATGGTCACCGGCCCGAACGGCCAAAGCGCCGGCAGTTGCGGCGCAAACACCTCGTCGGTGCAGATGAGGCCGGGGATCAGCAGGATGGGAAGCATGGAAATCGCTCTACATTAAGGGGTACAAATAAGGGCATGTCGGCCCGAACGCGCCAGCATCGGAGTCGAGCCATCGCGCCACCCTTGCACCGTCGGCGCTCATGGGCTATACAGCAGCTACATTGTTGCTCTCAGTCGAGAGTGGGTGCCCTGACCGGTCCCCGCTCTTTTTGTTATCCGTCCCCCTGGGCTCGCATTTGACCTTCGATCTGACCGAAAAGCGCTACATCAAGGAAACCGGCCTCGAGACGCGGATCGCCCGCATTGTCGAGCCGGTCGCCAATGACCTTGGCTACTCGCTGGTCCGCATCAAGGTCACGCAGGAAAACGGCTGCACGCTCCAGATCATGGCCGAGGATGCCGATGGCCGCTTCGCCATCACCGATTGCGAGCGCCTCAGCAAGGACGTCTCGCCGGTGCTCGACGTCGAGGATCCGATCGACCGCGAATATCATCTCGAGGTCTCCTCGCCCGGCATCGACCGTCCGCTGGTGCGCGCCCGCGATTTCCGGACCTATATCGGCCACGAGGCCAAGGTTGAACTGGTCGACCCACTCGATGGCCGCAAGCGCTTCCGCGGCATGATCGAGGCTGTCACCGATACCACCGTGACCATCCGGCTGCCGGATGTGCCCAAGGACACCGACCCCAGTTTCGTGCTGCCGCTGGCCTCGCTTGCTGAAGCCAAGCTCGTGATGACCGACAAGCTCATGAATCTTGCCGCCCTCGACCAGGATGAAAATCCGATCGATGACGCCGACGATGTCGAAACCATCGAACTCGACCCAACTGCTGAAGAACTCCAGCTCGACGACCCGGAGGCCGACGAGGCCGAGGACGCGGCGAGCAACAGAAGCCCCCAGGAGATCAACTAGAATGGCCGTTAGCGCAAACAGGTTGGAACTGCTGCAGATCGCGGATGCGGTCGCGCGGGAAAAATCCATCGACCGCATGGTCGTCATCGCCTCCATGCAGGACGCGATGGAGAAGGCGGCCAAGACCCGCTACGGCGCCGAAACCGAGATCCGCGTCGAGATCAATCCCAAGACCGGCGAGACCCGCACCTGGCGCCTGCTCGAAGTGGTCGAGACGGTCGAGGAAACCGGCAAGCAGATTTCGCTCAAGGATGCCCTGGCCCGCAACGAGGCCGCCAAGATCGGCGACTTCGTCACCGAGCCGCTGCCGCCGATCGATTTTTCGCGCATCGCGGCGCAGTCGGCCAAGCAGGTCATCGTCCAGAAGGTGCGCGATGCCGAGCGCGAGCGCATGTATGACGAGTACATCAATCGCGTCGGCGAGATCGTCAACGGCACCGTCAAGCGCGTCGAATACGGCAACGTCATCGTCGATCTCGGCCGGGGCGAAGCCATCATCCGCCGCGACGAGCTGATCCCGCGCGAGATGTACCGTTACGGCGATCGCGTCCGCGCCTACATCTACGACGTGCGCCGCGAACAGCGCGGCCCGCAGATTTTCCTCAGCCGCACCCATCCGCAGTTCATGGCCAAGCTGTTCATGCAGGAAGTGCCGGAAATCTACGACGGCATCATCACCATCCGCTCGATCGCCCGCGATCCGGGCAGCCGCGCCAAGATCGCCGTCACCTCCAACGATTCTTCGATCGATCCAGTCGGCGCCTGCGTCGGTATGCGCGGCTCGCGCGTCCAGGCCGTGGTCGGTGAACTGCAGGGCGAAAAGATCGACATCATCCCGTGGACCGACAACATCGCCGACCTCGTGGTCTCGGCGCTGCAGCCGGCCGATGTCGCCAAGGTCGTGCTCGACGAGCAGGCCGAAAAGATCGAAGTCGTGGTTCCCGACGAGCAGCTCTCGCTCGCCATTGGCCGCCGCGGCCAGAACGTGCGCCTCGCCAGCCAGCTCATCGGCTGGGACATCGACATTCTGACCGAGGCCGAAGAGTCCGAGCGCCGGCAGAAGGAATTCACCGAGCGGTCGGCTTTGTTCATGCAGGCCCTTGATGTCGACGAGATGGTTGCCCAGCTATTGGCGTCCGAGGGCTTCTCCTCGGTCGAACAGCTCGCCTATATCGAGGTGAGCGAAATCGCTTCGATCCAGGGCTTTGACGAAGAGACCGCGGGCGAACTGCAGGCCCGCGCGCTCGAGTATCTGGCGGCCATCGAAAAGGCCAATGACGACGAACGCAAGACCCTTGGCGTCGAGGACGAACTCTACGAGATCCCGGGCCTCAATGCCGCGATGCTCGTGGCGCTCGGCAAGGAAGGCATCAAGACGGTGGACGATTTTGCCGGCAACGCCGCCGACGATCTCGTCGGCTGGACCGAACGCAAGGACGGCGAGACCAAGCGCTTCGACGGCACCTTCAAGGATTTCCCGGTCTCCCGCGAGGAAGCCGAGGAGATGATCCTGCAGGCCCGCCTCAAGGCCGGCTGGATCACCGAAGCCGATCTGGCGCCGTCCGACGACGCCGCAACGGAAGGCGCGCCCGCATAATGCGGGCGATAACCGCCCGGTGCCGGCCAAGGATGAAGTTGAACGGCGTTGCGCGGTAACCTTTGAGGTCAAGCCGGCGGCGGAGCTGATCCGTTTTGTCGTCGGTCCCGACGATGTGCTGGTTCCCGACACGGACGCCAAGGCCGAAGGCCGCGGCGTCTGGGTCACCCTCGGCGCCTCGATGGTTGCCGAGGCGGTCAAGAAGAAGGCCTTCGCCAAGAGCCTCAAGACCAATGTGACGGTGCCCGACGATCTGGTCGAGCTCACCCGCCTTCGGCTCGAGCAGCGGTTCACGCAGAGCCTGTCGATGGCCAAGAAAGCCGGCCAGTTGCTGACCGGGGCCATGAAGGTCAAGGCGGCGCTCGAAACCGGCAAGGCGCTGGCGCTGTTTACCGCGACCGACGGCGCCGACGACGGCAAGAAGAAGATGCTCGGGACCCTCAAGGCCTCGACGAAATCGGCCGAGGAGATGGGCTTGGGCGTCCAGGACGTCCCCCATTTCGAATTGCTCGATTCGGCCCAATTGGGTTTGGCACTCGGGACTGAAAATGTGATACATGCTGCGCCGACCCAAGGGGCAGCAGGTGAAGCAGCG
>JANXSI010000623.1 GCA_025352765.1 Devosia sp.
CGTCACATCTTCTTGCTGGCGATCGACGTCTCGAAGATCGCCCGGAGCGTGTCGGAGGCGGGCGTCTCAGAGACGCTGCCGTCGCTGCCGCGGGTGACGGTGCCGAGGCTGTCGAGGGAGGAGCCGGCATCGCCGGCGAAAATGCCGCGGCTGATCGCAGCCGGGTCGACACGGGGGAGGGCGTGGGCTGTCGGGCGACCCGGAAGGGCCGACGGAGCCGCGCGGTTGGACGGTTTGTCGGCAGGTCCCTGGTTGGACGGGATCGAGGTCGTGGCGGCAAGGCTCGGAGTCGCGCCCAGCGCCGCGCCGATCATGAGCAGGACGGCGATGGACTGAAGTCGGGTGGTCATGTTGGCTCCTTGGGGTCGAGGCAGGTCATGCGCTCTGGTTCGGATGCAAGTGAGACGCCAAGCCACCGATAATCCTTGGGCTGCTTCCGATCTTTTCGGTCGTTCCGCGCCTTCGAGGCCGGGCTTGGGGGCGCGAAAGTCTCGGGTTTTCGGTGAGGCTAGCCCGACGAATGAAATCTGCCGGCCGAGGACTTGACAGATTTGGAACGTTCCAAATAAACCTGTGACGCCAGATGCGGGGAGGCGAGCGTGCAGGAAAGGGTGACGGTAATCGATCTGGCGCGCCGTGCCGGCGTGTCGAAGTCGACCGTGTCCCTGGTGCTGCAGGGGAGCGAACTGGTGCACGCCACCACCCGGGAAAAGGTGCAGGCGGCGATCCGCGAGCTCGGCTACATCTATAATCGTGGCGCGGCCAACCTTCGCCAGCACAAATCGAAGACCAAGATCGTCGGCATCGTCGTCAACGACCTGACCAACGGCTTTTTCGCCGAGCTTACGGTCGGCATGGACGCAACCGTGCAGGCTTCCGGTTTCGTGCAGTTCCTCGCCAATTCTGGGGAGAGCGTCGACCGCCAGCGCGAGGTCATCGCCTCGATGCGCGAACACGGCATTGCCGGCCTGATCATTTCCCCGGCGCGCGGCACAGAGGCCGCGGACCTCAAATCCATCGTCGCGAGTGGCATTCCGGTGGTGCTGGTGGTGCGCGATGTGGTCGGGGCCAAGGTCTCGACGCTGCTGTCGGAAAACTACGAAGGAACCCGGGCAGCGGTGCGCCATCTGGTCGATCTCGGCCACCGGCAGATCGCCTTTCTCGGCGGATTTTCCGACACGCATGTGTTTACCGAGCGCGTGCAGGGCTATGTCGATGGCCTTGCAGAAGCCGGTCTCGAACGCCGCGAAGGATTTCTGGTGAACGCCGCGCCCTCGCGCGCCGGCGGGGCCGAAGCGATCGAGCGGCTGCTGTCGCAGCGCGGTCCGGCCGCAACGGCCGCCGTGTGTCTCAACGACGCGGTGGCGTTCGGCGTATTCGACGGCCTCCGCCGCCGCAGGCTCGAGCCGGGCGTCGATTTCAGCGTCGTCGGCTTCGACGACGTCATCGAAGCACGCACCGCCGTGCCGGCTCTCACCACCGTCTCGGTCGATCCGCAGGCGATGGGACAGCGCGCGGCGCAACTTGTGCTCAAGCAAGTCCTGTCGGGGCGGGTCGAAGCCGAGGCCATCCGGACCTCGGTGCGGCTCGTGGTCCGGCAAAGCACGGCGGCGCTCGTCCGCCCCGACATTTCTGAGGTGACAGCATGACCAGATGGGGCATCATCGGCGCAAGCACGATCGCGCGCGAATGGGTGATCGGCGCGATCCGGGCGACCGGGGGCGAAGTGGTCTCCGTCCACAGCTCGAACGCCGAGCGGGCCCGCAGCTATGCGGATGCCGCGGGCATTGCGGGGGCGACCAGCTCGCTCGAGGCGCTGCTGGGGGATGCCTCGATCAACGCGGTCTATATCTCGACCACCAACGAATTGCACCGCGACCAGACAATCGCGGCGGCGCGGGCGGGCAAGCACGTGCTGTGCGAAAAGCCGCTGGCTCTGTCGTTTGCCGATGCGCAGGCGATGCGTGACGCCTGCACGGCCGCCGGCGTCGTGCTGGGCACCAACCACCATCTGCGCAATGCCGGGAGCCACCGGGCGATGCGCGACGCGATCGCCGCGGGCCGCATCGGCACGCCGCTGGCCGCGCGGGTGTTTCACGCCGTGCACCTGCCGCCGCACCTGCAGGGCTGGCGCATCCAGAAGCCGGAGGCGGGCGGCGGCGTGGTGCTCGACATCACCGTCCATGACGCCGACACGCTGCGCTTCGTGCTCGGTGACGATCCGGTCGAGGCGACAGCCATGACCCAGCAGGGCGGGATGGCCGAGGGTAACCTCGAGGACGCCGTGATGGGCGTGCTGCGGTTCAAATCGGGGCTGCTGGCGCAGTTCCACGACGCCTTCACCATCGCCTACGCCGGCACGGGCTTTGAGGTGCACGGCACCGAGGGCTCGCTGATCGGCCGCGATGTGATGACGCAGAAGCCGGTCGGCTCGGTGACGCTGCGCACGGCGGCCGGTGACGAGCTGCTGCCGCCCGACCCGACCAACCTTTACGAGCGGGCGCTCGGTAATTTCCACGCAGCGATTGCCGGCACCGGCGCGCCGTCGGCGAGTGCCGAAGACGGCCTGTGGTCGCTGGCGACGGGGCTCGCCGTGCTCGAAGCGGCCCGCAGTGGCCGCACCACCAAGATCGACAGCGGGCTCTGAGCATAGCGATGGACAAGCGACTGACTCCTGCGCAGGCTGCGGACCTCATCCCGGATGAGGCCATCGTCTCGGTGTCGTCATCGAGCGCCCTCGGCTGCCCCGACCTGATGCTGCAGGCGATCGGCGAGCGCTTCGCCGCCACCGGGCATCCGCGCAATCTCACCACGCTGCACCCGATCGCGGCCGGCGACATGAGCGGCATCAAGGGCATCGATCACATTGCCAAGGCCGGCTTGCTCAAGAGGATCATCGGCGGCTCCTATCCGTCGGGGCCGTCGGGGGCCGAGCCGCCGGCGATCTGGCAGATGATCGGCGCCGACGAGGTCGCGGCCTACAATGTGCCATCTGGAATTATGTTCGATATGCACCGCGAGGCGGCGGCGAAGCGCCCTGGCGTGTTCACCAAGGTCGGCCTCGATACGTTCGTCGATCCTTCGCGGGAAGGCTGCGCGATGAACGCGTCGGCTGCCGCGGCGCCGATCGTGCGGCAGGTGGAGTTCGACGGCGAGCCCTGGCTGTTCTTCAAGGCGATCGCGCCGCAGGTGGCGATCATCCGCGCGACCACCGCCGACGAGCGCGGCAATCTCACCTATGAGCATGAGGGTGCCTACCTCGGCGGCATGGACCAGGCGCTCGCCGCCCACAACAATGGTGGCATCGTCATCGCGCAGGTCAAGCGGATCACCAAGGACGGCTCGCTCCGGCCGCACGACGTGCGCGTGCCGGGGGTGCTGGTCGACTACATCGTCGTCGATCCCGAGCAGAAGCAGACGACGCAGACCGCGTACGATCCTGCGATTTCCGGCGAAATCTTCCGGCCGCTCGACAGCTTCCATGTGCCGGCGTTCGACATCCAGAAGGTGATTGCGCGCCGGGTGGCGATGGAGCTGCAGGCGGACAGCGCGGTCAATCTCGGCTTCGGGATTTCGGCAAATGTGCCGCGCATCCTGCTCGAAGAGGGCCTCCACGGGCAGGTGACCTGGGTGATCGAGCAGGGGCCGGTCGGCGGCATCCCGCTGCTCGATTTCGCCTTCGGCTGCGCCTCCAATGCCGAGGCGTTCGTGCCCTCGCCCTATCAGTTCACCTATTTCCAGGGCGGCGGCTTCGATGCCTCGCTGCTGAGTTTTCTCGAGATCGACGCATCGGGCTCGGTGAACGTCTCGAAGCTCGCGTTCCGGCCGCATGTGACGGCGGGCGCCGGGGGCTTCGTCGACATCACCTGCCGCGCCAGGAAGCTCGTATTCTCGGGCATGTTCAATGCCGGCGCCAAGCTCGCGATCGTCGACGGCAAGGTCGTCATCGAGAAGGAAGGCAAGATCAAGAAGCTGGTGAAGGCGGTGGATCACGTCACCTTCTCGGGCCGCCGCGCCGTCGAGCAGGGGCAGGACGTCACCTATGTCACCGAACGCTGCGTGATGAAGCTAACGCCGGAGGGGATCGAGGTGACGGAGATCGCCCCGGGGATCGAGCTCGAGCGCGACATTCTCGGCCAGGCGGATTTCCCGCTGAGGGTCTCGAAGTCTCTCGTCGAGATGCCGGCGCCAATCTTCCAGCCGGGCCTCATCGGCCTCGCGCTGCCGCGCAAACCGCAAAGGGTGCTTCATGGCTGATGCCCGCATTTCCCTGAGCCGCGACGGGACGGTGGGGATCGTCACCATCCGGCGGCCCGACAAGCTCAACGCCTTCGACCTGGGCATGCTGGAGGCGCTCGACGATGTGAGCCACGAGCTCGAGGGCGACCTGAACCTCAATGCCGCGGTGATCGTCGGCGAAGGCAAGGCCTTCTCGGCGGGAGGCGACATCAAGGCCTGGGCGGCGCTCAAGCCCAACGAGTTCGGCTTCGAGTGGGTTCGCTATGGGCACCGGGTGTTCGGCCGGCTGGCTGAACTGCGGATCCCGGTGATCGCGGCGCTCAACGGCCACGCGCTCGGGGGTGGCCTCGAACTTGCGGCCGCCGCCGACATCCGCATCGCGGAACCCGGCGCCAAGCTCGGGCTGCCGGAGACGGGCCTCGGCATGGTCCCCGGCTGGTCGGGGACGCAGCGGCTGGTGCAGCGCTTCGGCGGGCAGGTGGTCCGCCGCATGGTGCTGGGTGGCGAGATGTTCACGGCAACCGAGGCACTGGCACTGGGTCTCGTCGATCAGGTCGTCGACAGTGGGTCTGCGTTCGACGCGGCGCTTGCCTACGCCAAGTGCGTTGCGGCGCGCGGCCCGGCCGCCGTGCAGGTGGCCAAGCTGATGATTGCCTCGGCCACCGGGGAGGGGAACGGCACCGCGGTCGAGACCCTCGCCTCGATGCTGATCGCCAAGACCGGCGATCTCAGCGAGGGCGTTGCCGCGTTCGCCGCCAAGCGACCGGCCAATTTCAAAGGAGAATGGTGATGACCGTGATGGTTCGCCCGCAGGCACTCGCCGACTTCACGGTCCGCGAGTTCAAGATGCTGATCGATGGTCAATGGACCAACGGCGCCGAGGGCCGGGTGCTCGAGCGATCGAGCCCCGCGCACGGGCAGGTGGTGAGCCGCTACCAGGCAGCGACCGCCACGGACGCGCATCGCGCCATTGCGGCGGCCCGCCGCGCTTTCGACGACGGCCCGTGGCCGCGCCTCAAGGGTGCCGAACGTGCGGCGCTCATCAATAAGGCTGCCGATCTGATGGAGGGGCGGGCCGACGAACTGGCGCGGCTCGATACGCTCGAATCCGGCAAGCCGATCAGCCAGGCCAAGGGTGAGATCGCCGGCGCCGTCGACATCTGGCGCTATGCGGCGGCGCTGGCACGGGACCTCCACGGCGAGAGCTACAACACGCTGGGCGACGGCACGCTCGGGGTGGTGCTGCGCGAGCCGATCGGCGTCGTCTCGATCATCACGCCGTGGAACTTCCCGTTCCTGATCGTCAGCCAGAAACTGCCCTTCGCACTTGCCGCGGGCTGTACGGCGGTGGTGAAGCCCTCGGAACTGACCTCGGCGTCGACGCTGGTACTGGGCGAGATCCTGATGGACGCGGGGCTGCCGCCGGGCGTCGTCAACATCCTCGTCGGCACCGGGGCCGAGGTCGGCGCGCCGATGACGCTGCATGCCGATGTCGACATGATCTCGTTCACCGGCTCGACGCTGGTCGGCAAGCTCACCATGACCAACGCGGCGCAGACGCTCAAGAAGGTGTCCCTCGAGCTCGGCGGCAAGAACCCGCAGATCGTCTTTCCCGATGCCAACCTCGACGAGTTCATCGACGCGGCGGTGTTCGGCGGCTTCTTCAATGCCGGCGAATGCTGCAACGCGGGCAGTCGGCTGATCCTCCACCGGTCGATCGCCGACGAGGTGGTGTCGCGCATATCCGAGGTTGCCAAAGCCGTGCGCACCGGCGACCCGCTCGACCCGGCGACGCAGGTCGGCGCGATCATCACGCCGCAGCATCTCGCCAAGATCGAAAAGTATCTGGCGGAAGCCTCAGGCGATGGCGCGACGCTGGCGCTGGGCGGCGGCGCGCTCGATCTGGGGCTCGGCCAGTTCATGTCGCCGACGATCCTCTCCAACGTCCGGCCCGAGATGGCCGTGGCCCGCGAAGAGGTATTCGGACCGGTGCTCTCTGTGCTGACCTTCGAGACGCTCGAGGAGGCAACGACAATCGCCAATTCGATCGACTACGGCCTCTCGGCCGGTGTGTGGAGCGCCAACATGGACAACTGCCTGACCATCGGCCGTCGCGTCCGCGCCGGCACGGTGTGGATGAACACCTTCATGGATGGCGCGCCCGAGTTGCCCTTCGGCGGCTACCGGCAGTCGGGCCTCGGGCGCGAACTCGGCCGCCATGCGGTCGAGGACTACGCCGAGACGAAGACGCTCAACATCCATATCGGGCCGCGGACCGGCTGGTGGATGCCGCGCTGAGGCGGGCGAGGCAGTAGCGGAACAGGCGGATGGACCAGCCCGACATCGTCATTGTTGGCTCCGGCATCGGCGGCGCGACCATCGCCGCCGGTCTCGCCTTGTCGGGAGCGAACATCCGCATCCTCGAGCGCGGCGAGCGGCTCGTGGCGCGGCCGGAGAATCGCGACCCGCGGGCCATCTTCCAGCGCGGCGTGTTTCGGCCGAAGGAGAGCTGGTACGATCGTGACGGGCGGCCGTTCAGCCCCGGCAACTACTACAATGTTGGCGGCAATTCGAAGTTCTACGGCGCCGTACTGCTGCGCTTCCGGCGCGAGGATTTCGGCGCCGTGCAGCACTATGACGGGGTCTCGCCGGCCTGGCCCTTCGCCTATGACGAACTGGAGCCATGGTACGGCAAGGCCGAGCAATTGTATCAGGTCCGCGGTGCGCTGGGGGACGATCCGACCGAGCCCGCCCATTCGACCGGATACCCGTATCCACCAGTGCCGGACGAGCCGGCGATCGCGGCGGTACGGACGCGACTGGCGAAGGCGGGGCTGCATCCCGCGTCGCTACCGCTCGGGATCGACATCGAGCGCTGGCTGGCGGGCGGCAGGACGCCGTGGGATGCCCATCCGGATGCTGACAGTGGCAAGATGGACGCCGAGTCCACGGCGCTCGCCGAGGCACTGACATTTCCCAACGTGACGCTCGAGACCGGCAGTCGTGTAACGCGGCTCACGACCGGGCCCGACGGACGAGCGATCGAGGCCGTGCACTATGAGAGCGCCGGTGAGGCGCGGGACCTCCGGCCGAAGCTGGTGATCCTCGCGGCCGGTGCGGTGCAGTCTGCGGCGCTCCTGCTGACGTCGGGGACTGCCAACAGCTCCGGCCAGGTCGGGCGCAACTTCATGAACCACAATGCGACCGCGATCATCGCCGTCGACCCGTTCATGCGCAATGACGCGGTCTATCAGAAGACCTTTGGTTTCAACGATTTCTACTTCGATGGCGACGACGGGCTGCCGCTCGGCAATGTGCAATTGCTCGGCCGCGTTTCGGGCGCCATCCTCAAAGGATCGGTGCCGGCTGCGCCCGAGGCGTTGCTGTCGCTGATGTCGCGCCACGCCGTCGACTTCTACGCCATGAGTGAGGACCTGCCGATGCCGCACAACCGGGTGCATGTCGAGCACGGCCGGATCAACCTCGAATGGACTCGCACCAACCAGACGGCCCACACAAAGCTCGTCGCCAAGATGCGGAAGGTGCTGCGGCGCGCCGGCTTTCCGCTGGTCCTGTCGCGCGCCTTCGACAACCGCACGCCGTCGCATCAATGCGGCACCGTGCGCATGGGGAGCGATCCGGCGAGTGCGCCGCTCGATCCGTTCTGCCGCAGCCACGACCACGCCAATCTGTTTGTCGTCGACGCCAGCTTTCTGCCGAGTTCCGCGGCGGTCAATCCGTCGCTCACCATTGCGGCGCAGGCGCTGCGTGTCGCCCACCACATTCGCACCGAGGATTTTCGGGCATGAGCCGATCCACGAGCTATGACTACATCATTGTCGGCGCCGGTCCCGCGGGCTGCGTGCTCGCCAGCCGGCTGACGGAGGATTCGGCGGTTCGGGTGCTTCTGCTCGAGGCGGGGGGCGGCGATGCCAATCCGCTGTTCCACATGCCGGCTGGCTTTGCCAAGATGACCAAAGGCGTGGCCAGCTGGGG
>JANXSI010000637.1 GCA_025352765.1 Devosia sp.
ACGGCCCTCGCGGCAGCAATGACGGCCGTGACCGAGGCGCCGAACTTCGGAGTCGACGCCGAGGAAAGCGGGATCCCGTCCGCCTACACCTATTTCGGCCAGTTCATCGATCACGACCTGACCTTCGATCCGGCCAGCAGCCTGCAGCGTCAGAACGATCCCGATGCCCTTGTGAACTTCCGGACGCCGCGCTTCGACCTCGACAATGTCTATGGCCGGGGCTTCGACGACCAGCCCTACCTTTACGACAAGGACATGCACTTCCTCCGCGGGCGCAAGCTGACCGGTGCGCGGTCAAACCTGAACGCAACCGACCTGGTGCGCAGCGTCGTGGCGGGAGCCGACGGCGCCCCCGACAAGGAGCAGGCCCGCGCCATCATCGGCGATCCGCGCAACGATGAGAACGTCATCGTCTCCCAGTTGCAGGGTCTGTTCCACCGCTTCCACAACGCCGTGGTCGACGACAATCAGGGAATGGGGTTCGAGGCAATCCAGCGCCTCGTGCGCTGGCACTACCAGTGGGTGGTGCTGAACGACTTCCTCCCGACCATCATCGACGCGGATACCCTCGACAAGGTCCTCCCGCATCTGCGCAAAGGGACAAACGTCGTCGCCGATCCGCCCAGGCTGCGTTTATTCAACCATCCGGCCTCCTTCATGCCGCTGGAATTTTCGGCTGCCGCCTATCGCTTCGGCCACTCCATGGTGCGGCCCGGTTACAAGATCAACGATATCGTGCCACCGCTCCAGGTATTCGGCCGCAACCTGCCGCTCGACGCGACCCTCACCGGCTTCCGAGAATTTCCGGCCAACTGGGCCCTCGACTGGGGTCGCTTCATCGACATCGAGCCCCGTTCCCCCGACGGTCCCGATCGGACGCAGCTTGCTTACCGCATCGACACCTCTTTGGCCGGTCCGCTCGGCAACCTCCCCGACTCGATCGCCAGGCCGCCGTTCAACATTTTGGCGCGGCGCAATCTGCTGCGGGGCTGGCGGCTGCGGCTGCCGAGCGGCCAGGCCGTGGCCCGCGCCATGGGCCTCGAGCCCCTGACCGACGACAAGATCCTGATCGGCAAGTTCACGGGGCAGCCGGGGGACGAGCCGGTGGCGATCGACACCATCGGCATTCCAGCGGGCGCGACCGAAAGTCCGTTCAAGGACAACTGCCCGCTCTGGACCTACATTCTGGCCGAAACCGTCGAGAGCGACGTCACTGTGAAGACGACCGCTCCCGACGGAACGACAGTCAAGACGCGCAAACTAGGCCCAGTGGGCGGCACGATCGTGGCGGAAACCTTCGTGCGCCTGCTGACCAAGGACAGCAGTTCCTACCTGTCGCAGTTCCCGCTCTGGAAGCCCTCGATGGCTGTCGACGGAAAGTTCGGTTTGCGCGAGTTGATCAAGATCGCCCTTGCGCACTGACCAACTGGCGGTGCCGCTCTCAGGCAAGTGGCACCGTCAGCTCGAACGCCGCGCCGCGGCCCGTCGGCAGCAGCCGGATCGAGCCGCCATGCGCCGCGAGCATCGAACGGACGATCTGCAGCCCCATGCCCGTCCCGCCGGTTTCACGACGCGTCGTGAAGAACGGCTCGAACACCCGGTCGCGGTTGCCGGGAGAAATGCCGCTGCCGTTGTCGGCGACCCGCACCACCAGCGTGTCGCCATCGGCCGTGGCGTCCACCATGACGACGCTCGCCCCGTGCTCGCTGGCATTACGGACGAGCTGGCCGAAGATCGCCTTGGCGGCCTCCTGCCCCAGCGAGATCGCCACATCGACGACGCCGCTCAGTTCCACCATTGGCAACCCCGCAAGCGCCTCGGCGAGGGTCGTCGTCCCCGGCGCCGCGTCGAGATCGGCCCGCGCCAGTTCGCGCAAGCGCTCCAGCAGCGCCGTCAGCCGGTCGCTGTCGGCGATGATGTGGTCGAGAAAGCGCTGCCGGTCCTCGCGACTCATGTCCGCATCGCGCAGCAGTTCCGCCGAGCCTCGGATCGAGGTGATCGGCGATTTGAGCTCATGGCTGACATGCGCGGCAAACGACGACACATATTCGGTGCGATCGACCAGCCGCTCGGCAAGATCGAGAAAGCTCTGGCTGAGCGTAGCGATCTCGCGCGTCCCCTGCTGCTCGGGGGCAACGATCGCCGCCCGCCCGCCCCGGCCGATTTCCTCGGTGCGCTTGATCAGCGCATTGATCGGCCCGGTGATGGTGCGCGAGAACACCACGGCGATGACGACCGTCAGCACCAATGCCACCCCGAGCGCCCCGATCTCGATCGGCGCCATCTGGCTCGGGCTGTGTTCGAGCGACCGGAACCCGAGGACCACTGCGGCCGGCAGCGCCAGCACCGTCAGCAGCACCACGAACACGATCAGCGCCAGTGTCGGCCGCCATTTGTCCGGGACGCGGGGCGCCGCCATCAGTCCGCCGTCCCGAGCCGGAACCCGACGCCATGGACAGTCTCGACGACGCTGGCGCACCCGGCCTCGGCGAACTTGGCCCGCAGATTGCGAATGTGGCTGTCGATCGTTCGCTCGCTCACATAGGTGCCGGCGCCATAAGCCGCTTCCATCAGTTGCTCGCGCGAAAACACCATCTCCGGTCGCGCCATGAACGCCGCGAGGATCGAAAATTCGAGCGCCGTGAGGCCAACCGCCGCCTCGTCGAACCAGACGCCGTGCCGTTCGGCGTCGAGCCTCACGCGGCCCCGCGTCTGCGCTGCCGTCACCTTGGCCGTCCCCCGCGCCCGCTTCAGGATGACGTTGACCCGCGCCACCAGTTCGCGCGCCGAAAACGGCTTGGTCACGTAATCGTCGCCGCCGATCTCGAGCCCGAGCACCCGGTCGATCTCCTCGTCGCGGGCGCTGAGGAACAGGATCGG
>JANXSI010000657.1 GCA_025352765.1 Devosia sp.
CGCGGCCAGAGGCTGGGTCATTATCGTCATGGCCCTCCCATGAGAACTCGGCGCATGCGGCACCGTCCCGTGCACCGTACCGAACATCGAGGAAGCCCTTGAGGGCGACGAAGGCGATTTCGCCGCCGGTCTCGCCCTCGAAGCTGAGATGGGCCTCTTCGACGAGATCGAGGACGCCATTGTCCCACAGGTCCATCTCGGCGATGCGCCAGCGGCCAGCGAAGGCTTTGGCGAAGGCGGGCGTCCTGGCCATCAGCCGCTCCCTTCCATCAGCCTTGGCAGTCGCACGAGATTGTACGCCGCGGCAGCGAAGGTGAAGGACCAGCCCACTCGCTCGAGCCCCCGGAACCTGGTCTTCTTCTGCCCGGCCACGGTCTTGATCCAGCCGAAGGCCTCTTCGATCCGCTTCCTGATGCGCAGGCTCGCGGCGTAACCGGGATGGCGCACCGTACGCCCATCGATCGCGGATCGGCGACCGCTGATGTTGCGGGCCACATGCGGCGTCACCTGCATCGAGCGCAACTCGTTGACGAAGTCCTCGGCGTCATACCCTCTGTCGGCGCCCAGCGTGATCGCTCGCGGCCGATCGGCATGCGGCTCAATCATGTGCAATCCCGCCACCCGCTCGGCGTGCCCGTCGGCGTGCGTCAGGCAGGCGTCGACCAGAAGGCCGTGACGGTTCTCCATCAGCCCATGGCCGATGAAGCATAGCTTCGCCTCCTTGCCTGCTCCTTTCTTGTACAGCCGGGCATCCGGATCGGTGGTCGATGCATGCGTCTGATTCGACCGCTTCTGGCCATGGAAGCTGGCATCGGGGTTGCGCCCCCCACCGGCCGACGGCGGACCGTCCGAGCCGTCTTTGGGCCTGACGCTCTTCATCGATGCCCACGCCTCGATCAGCGTGCCATCGACCGAGAAGTGCTCCGTCGACAAAAGCCGCTTCACCTGGGGCTGAGCCAGGACCGCCACCAGGAACTTCGCCGCGATGTCGCCATCGAGCAACCGGTCGCGGTTCTTGGAGAAGCTCGAATGGTCCCAGACCGCGTCGTCGATCCCCAACCCCACGAACCAGCGGAACAGCAGGTCGAACTCCAGCCGCTCCATCAACTGGCGCTCCGAACGGATCGAATAGAACGCCTGCAGCAACATCGCCCGCAGCAACTTCTCGGGCGCGATCGAGGGACGGCCGAGCCCCGAATACAGCGCCGCAAAATCCGCCTCCAGCGCCGACAGCGCATCGTTCACCAGCCGACGGATCGTCCGAAGCGGATGATCGTTGCGAACCCGCGTCTCCAGATCCACGTAGCTGAACAAGGCCCCCGTTCTCTCGTCCATCCTCGCAAGCGCGCCTCCGCAAAGTCTGCGGAGCTCAATGAATCACGACACAAACCCTCAGACCAGAGACTTCTTCGACAGCCTGCTAGTAGCGCGAAGTCATGCGAGGACCATGCACTGTCACAGGTCCTCGCGTCCGTATCAGTATGGATAGCGCACCCAATCGGGTGGGTGATCGTCCGCGAGGGACAAGGTTGCCTTTCATTGGACGGGCGACCATTTCCAAATGAGTGAACCTTCCGTCGGCCTTCGGTCCACTTGTCTACGGTGGCACCGATGACAGTGCCGATCGCGATGTCGGCGTAACGATCCTGCTTGGCGTTCTCAGATCGTGAGCGCTATATTCTATTTCTCAGAACTATCTCGGCGGCGTAGCAGTAATGAACCCAATTCTATGCTTCATGGCGTCCTGTTACGTTGCGGTATTGGTTGTTTTCCTGTTCGAGACCTACGTCGAAGGGAAAGCATCGGCGCTGGGATCGGGCTCAAGAGCAATCGGCCTTGCGGCTTGCCTCATTTTGCCAGTACCGCTCCTTGCGATCTGTGTCTGGCTGTTTTTGCACCAGACTCTCGGGCGAACGTCGACCAGACGTTCTAGGGCGCCTCGCTGATCGAACCGCCGCGATCGATACAAAGCGTTATCGCGCATTCGCCCGGGTTCCGGGGACAAAAACATTAATTCAACCCCGTGCACAGTAGGCATGTGGCCGCTCCCTTGAATGAGTTCCAGCCAAGGTCTATTTTGAACAAACCAAGAACCGG
>JANXSI010000732.1 GCA_025352765.1 Devosia sp.
GTGCTGGTGGTCATGGTCGTGACCGTCGAGCACCCCGTCTTCGGCAATGACGAAGATGCGTCCATCGGCGCGGACGACCCGCACCGGCGTGCGGTAGAGCGCCGAGAGCACGGCCTCGTCGATGATCTCGTCGATGGTGCCAAGGACGGCCTTGCCGCCGCCGAGATAGAGGACCTTGTCGACAGCCCGCAGCAGCGGGTTGATCTCGTGCGCAGAAAACAGAACGGCGATCTTGCGCTCCTTCGCCACCTCGCGCACCAGTTCGACAATCGCGCGCTGGTGCGCCGGATCGAGGCTGATCAGCGGCTCATCGAGCAGCAGCAGTTTCGGCGTGCCGACCAGCGCCTGGGCGATGAACAACCGCTGCCGCTCGCCGCCCGACAATTCGCTCAGAGGGCGGTGCGCCAACTCGGTCGCGCCGACCCGCTCGAGCGCCGCGGCGACGGCGAGCCGTTGGGCCCGCGAGGCGAGCGGCAAGCCCCAGCGTTCGCCGCCATGAGCGCTGAGCAGGAATTCCTCGCCCATCACGCCGAGCTGGGCGGCGCCGCGGCGCGATTGCGGCACGTAACCGATATCCGGGTTGCCACGGCGGGGCGTGGCGCCGAGCACATCGATGCGGCCCTCGCTCACCGGCACGAGGCCGAGGATGGCGCGCAGCATGGTGGTCTTGCCAGCGCCATTTGGCCCCATGACGCCGACGAATTCGCCGGGCTCGATGCTGAGGGAAACGCCGGACAGGATAGGGCGCCTCCCCAGCCGAATGCTCACATTGCTGAAGACGATGGCACTCATGGGCTGGCCGCCAGGGCGCTCTGGACGTCGGCGATCTGTCCGGCGAACCAGGTCTGGATCGTGTGGCCGGCGGGTTCGGTTTCGGTGACGCCGATGACCGGGACATTGCTGGCTTTGGCAAGCGCCAAGAGGCGCGTCGTGGTGTCGTCGGTCACCTGGCTGTTGTAGAACAGGATTTTTGCCGTGCGGTTCTTCAGCGAATCCTCGAAGGCGGCGACCTGGCCGGAGCTGGGCTCGGTTTCGTTCATGGTCGCGGTCTGGAAATCCTCGTTCAGCATCTTGAGGCCCATGGCCGCCGCCATGTAGCCGAACACCGGTTCGGTGGCGGTGACCGCGACGCCGCTGTACGTCGCCTTGACGGCATCGACACCCTTGAGCAGGTCGGCAAAGCTCGCATTGAAGGCAGCCAGATTGGCGGAGAACTCGGCCGCATCGGCGGGGTCGCGCCGGGCGAGTTCGCCGGCAAGGGCCGCGGCCACCGCCGGCAGCGTCTGCGGGTCGTACCAGAGATGCGGGTTGTCGCCGGATGTGTGGCCGGTGAGCCCGGCGGCGACGATCGCCGTCCGATCGGTGCCGGTCGAGGCCGACAGGAGCTTCTCCATCCACGGATCGTAGTCGGCGCCGTTGTAGATGACGATGGCAGCGCTCGCGATGGTCCGGGCCGTCGACGGGCTGGTTTCGAACAGATGCGGATCGTCATCGGGGTTGGAGAGGACGCTGGTGACGGTCACGTGGGAGCCGCCGATCTGGGTGGCGAGGTCGCCGTAGAAATTCTCCGCGGCGACGATCTGGAGCGGGGCCGCAACCGCGGCGGCCGCGACGAGGCCGGTCCCGACCAGTACCACACCGGCGGCCAGCATACCTCTCAAGACGACGCCCATTCCACGCTCCGGCATAGTGGTCTCTGGTCAAACGCACAGCACCACGTTATAACATTACGTGAATAGGTCAGCCTGCGGGGCGGTGTCAAGCTGCGGCGGGACTGGCGCTGATCGCGGAAGGAAAATACAAAAGGCCATGGCGCACTCGCATGAAGGGCATGACCACGTCTGGGCGGACGACCTGACGCGCAACCAGGAACTGGTGCTGGGCGCCCTTGCGCATGCCGACGCGCCGCTATCGGCCTACGACATTCTCGACCGGCTGCGCGACGACGGCATCCGGGCGCCGCTGCAGATCTACCGCGCGCTCGACAAGCTGACCGAGCGCGGCCTCGCGCACCGGCTGGAATCGCTCAACGCCTTCGTCTGCTGCTCGGATGCGCACTGCCACGCCAGCGGCCGCATCGCGTTTGCGATCTGCGACAGCTGCGGCAAGGTCGAGGAGTTCGCCGAGCCGGCGATCGAG
>JANXSI010000735.1 GCA_025352765.1 Devosia sp.
CCGCACCTGCGCGAATTGACTTCTACTGTCGAGACTTAGCGGCGAATTCTGGCGCAAAATAGCAGCAGAACGGGGGAAAACAAGGAAAACACCTGACATGATGAAGGCAGGGCCGCACGACATGTGAACCTTCCATTCCCCAGCTAGTTGAGTGCCCGAACGACAGCATCGCACGCGAGGAGCAAAGAATGGTGAATGTCCCGACGATCCAACTCAGCGACGGCAGCTCGATCCCGCAGCTCGGTCTTGGCGTTTGGCAAGTCGAACCGGAGATCACGGCGCGGGTGGTGAGCGACGGCATTGCCGCGGGCTACCGGCTGATCGATACCGCCGAGGGCTACCACAACGAAGAGGGGGTCGGCGAAGCGATCCGTTCGGCCGGGGTGCCGCGGAGCCAGCTCTTCATCACCTCCAAGCTGCGCAATGGCGGTCACGCGCGGGACGCCGCGCTCAAGAGTTTTGACGCAACCATGGCGGCGCTCGGGCTCGAGCAGCTTGACATGTTCCTGATCCACTGGCCGGTGCCCAGCCAGGACAAGTATGTCGAAGCCTGGAAGGTGATGGTCGAGCTGCAGCAGCAGGGGCGCATCAAGTCGATCGGGGTTTCCAACTTCAACCAGGACCACCTGCAGCGGATCATCGACGAGACCGGGGTGAAGCCGGTGGTCAACCAGATCGAACTGCACCCGTATTTCCAGCAGACCGACAAGCGGGCGTTCCTCAAGCAGAATGGGATCCATATCGAGGCCTACAGCCCACTCGGCTCGGGTAGCGTGCTCAAGGACGCGGCGATCGCCGAGATCGGCCGGAAGCATGGGAAGTCCGCGGCGCAGGTGATCATCCGCTGGCATGTCCAGCAGGGCGATATCGTGATCCCGAAATCGACCCATGCCGACCGCATGGCCGCCAACATCGACGTGTTCGGGTTCGCGCTCGATTCCACCGATCTTCAGACCATCGCCGGCCTCGACAAGGGCGAGGGCGGACGCACCGGGGCGAACCCGGCAACGGCGGACTTCTTGTTCTAGCTGCTCCGGAACAGCAGGTCGCTGGCGGCGAGCACGGCGCCGGCGGTGATCAGCAGGCAGGCGATCAGCAGGGTGTTGCTGTAGGTGGCGTAGCCCGCCAAAACGAGGATCGCGGTCGAGAGCAGCGGCGCGGAGTAGGAGGCGGCACCAAGCACCTGGATGTCGCCGTGCTTGACGCCGATGTCCCAGACGTAAAAGGCGAGCCCGACGGGCCCGAGACCGAGGCCGACGATCGCCGCCCATTGCCACAGGTCGGAGGGCCAGATCGTCGGCTCGAGGACGACATGGCAGGCTGTGGCGAGGGCGGCGGTGGCGAGGCAGAAGCCGGTGATGGCGTCGCTCGAGACATGCGCGAAGCGGCGCGACAGCACCGAATAGGCGCCCCACGCCACCGCCGCGAACAGCGCGGCGCCGTAGCCGAGGAGATAGCGGGGATCAAGGCTCAGGCCTTGGCCGCATGTCACGACCAGCACGGCGCCGGCAAAGGCGAGGATGCAGCCGGCAATGTGCTGCCATTTGAGCTTTTCGCCCGGCAGGAAGGCCGAGAACACGACGATCAGCAGCGGCCACAGGTAGTTGATGAGGCCGGCTTCGACTGGCGGGGCGTTGCGGAGCGCGATGAAATAGGCGGCGTGATAGCCAAAGAGGCCGCCGACGCCGAGCAGCCAGACCGGCCAGGGCTGGCGCAGCGCGCGGGCGGCGCTCGGTCGGAAGGCCCATAGGCCGACGCCGGCGAGGCCGCCGATCCAGAAGGTCACGGCCAGCAACTGGAAGGGGGGCATGGTGCCGCTCGCGGCGGTGAGGACGGCCAGCGACGACCAGAGCAGCACGGCGGAAAAGCCGACAGCGGTGGCGGCGCGACGCGAAAGAGTCATGGGGCACCCGTTGTCGGAACTGGGCGAGACGGCGTCTCGCACTGGCGGAAGTAGCTGTCGGTCATGGAAGGCCCTCGCGCCGCTCTTAGCGGATTTGATCGGGAAGGGAAATTGCCGAACGCGCGGAAGCTTCCTAGATTGGCGGCATGACGCACGACCTCGCCGACCGCATCGCCATCCTTCGCAGTGGCGACCTCGCCTTCAATGTGCTCGAGGCCGATCTTGTCGCCGAGAAAGCGTCGTCGCTCGGTCACCATGGGCGCAAGGTCGAGCAGGCGATGGCGGCGCTGCGGGGGTTCGACGCGGCGACAGGCGATCCGGACGAGCGCCTGCTTCTGGTCAAGCGCGCGGCCAAAGAGGTCTGGGCGTTCTTCGTGCAGCGCGAAATCTGCGGGCTGCGCGACCAGAAGCAGATCATCAAGGACTATGGCATCCCCGGCGAAGTGCTGGTGCGGCTGGGCGCCGTCGAGAAGAGCTAGACCTGCCGAGGCAGGTGAGGGCGATCTGAAGGCCCCTCACCCTCTCTCCCCGGAGGGGCGAGGGGACGCCGGCATCGAGCTTCGGGCGTAGCCCCAGGAGCGCTAGAGGTAGAGTTTGAAGCCTTCGTGGCTCTTGGCGAAGCCGAGCCGCTCGTAGAAGCGGTGGGCGTCAAGACGCTGCTTGTTGGAGGTCAATTGCACCATGCCGCAGCCGCGGGCGCGGCAGCGCTCGACGGCCCAGCGCATCATTTCGGAGCCAAGGCCGGCGTTGCGATGCGCCGCTGCGATATGCACCACCTCGATCTGGCCGCGCCACATGCCGCGGCGCATGAGACCGGGCAGATAGCTCAACTGGAAGCAGCCGACCGGGATACCGTCGCGCTCGGCGATCAGCATTTCCTGGTTCGGATCGGCGGTGATGGCGGCAAGCGCATCGACATACGCGGGGCTCGCGGCGTCGGCCGGATCGTCGTCGATCGCGACTACGCTGTCCTCGACGATGAGGGCGATAATGAAGGGCAGGTTGGCGGGCGTTGCGTCCCGATAGGTCAGCACGGTCAGACCCGCTTGCCGCGCGGGCTCAGCAGCCAGGCGACGAACAGGGTGACGACAGCTAGGGTGGCCGGCATCACGGCGAACCATTGGTCACCGGCGACGAGTACGGCGGTTCCGGCCCAGAACACCGAGCTCAGCGCCTCGGAAATGGTCGAGACGCGGGAGGCGACCTGACGGCGACGGAACATGGCGCGGCGCATCGGTACCCGGAACCAGAGCTGGATCGCGGTGGCCGAACCCGAGGAGACCGCCGCAAAGAGCGCGGTGATCAGCGCCAGATCGACGGATGCGAACAGCATCAGGAGGACAATGGGGGTGAAGACGATGGCGATGACGGCTGCCACGGCTTCGATCTTGGCGGTCAGCACGGCGAACGGCGAGACGGGCGCCGTGACGACGAGGTCGTGCGCGTCTTCGCCGGAGATGGCGAGCCAGGAGAGACCGCCCGAGAGCTGGCCGGCGGCCATGACCAGAACCGGGATGACGACAACATAGGTGCCGGCGGTCTGGCCGTAGCTGATCCAGAGGTATAGCGCGGGGGGGACCAGGTAGAGCACCTGCATCAGCGTCTGGCTCAGGAGCCACGGATCGCGGGCGAGGAGCTTCCATTCCTTGATGCGCAATTGCTGCTTCTGCGAGCGCGGACGGAATTTCACCGCGCCGCGATGCTGGCTGATGCGGATGTGCGAGACGCCGGCGGCGGCGATGGCGTAGCTGCCGAAGCTCGATGAGGCAAAGGCGACGGCGCCGGCCAGCGCCGCGATGCCTACTGTGACGACACCAAGCAATGATGCCCAGTCGCCGAGCGCGGCCTTGGCCGGCGCCCAGATGACGTTGGCGAGGTCGGGCATGGCGGCGACGAAGCTCGAATCCTGCAGCACGGCGAAGCGGTTCATGTTGCCGAAGTGGAGGATCGCCACGGCCTGGATGCCGATGACGAAGCCAGCGCCGACGACGGCCGCGATGATCTGCGAGACGAGCCGGGTGCGCTTGGGGCCAGCGAGCCGGAAGAGGCCGACGGTGATCAGCACGGCAAGGGCCGTCGACAGCGCCGAGAGTGCCGCGAGCACCGGGTAGGCCAGCAGCCAGCGCGGCCCGTCGTGGAGGGTGAGGACGTCGATGATCGGGCTTGCGAGGAGGCAGGCGAGCAGCAGCGTCGTGAGCGCGGTGATGCCGGTGCGGACGGCGAAGACGGCGCGCGAGGAGGCGGGCGAGGAAAAGATCAGGTCGAGGTCGGAGCGGCCGTAATAGGCGCGGGTGACCGATTCGAGGGCCTGGCTCAGCATGACGGTCCAGAACAAAAAGCCGGTGCCGGTGATGATCACCAGCGTCGGCTTGTCGGGGACGACGCCGGCGGCGGCCCAGGGCGCGACGATGGCATTGGCCAGAAGGTGCATCAGCCCGGCCGCGATGACGAGACCGATGATCAGCGCGATGCGCCGCGCTGGGTAGCCGCCGGTCATCATGGCGATGCCGTCGCGCCACATCAGCCGCCACTCATGAGCGGCGAACCAGGGCATTGTCGCGGGAGCAAAATTCATGCGGCGGCGTCCACAGCAGTCTCGACGTCCATTTCCTTCTGGGCGACGAGATCTAGGAAGATTTCTTCGAGCGTGCTCTCAGCGCCGAGCTTCTTGCGGAGCTCAGTGAGCGTGCCTTCGGCGACGAGCTTGCCGTGATTGATGACGCCGATGCGTTCGGCCATGCGCTCGGCGACCTCGAGGATGTGGGTGGTCATGATGACGGTGACGCCCTGGCGGACCTTGTCGAGCAGCACCTGCTTGACCTGCCGGGCGGAGCCGGCGTCGAGGCCGGTCAGCGGCTCGTCGAGGATGATCAGTTTTGGGTCGTGGACGAGGGCGCCGGCGAGGGCGACCTTCTGC
>JANXSI010000740.1 GCA_025352765.1 Devosia sp.
TGCGTCTGCACCAGTTCGCGCAGCGCGTCGTAGTCCTCGCGCTTGACCAGGTTCATGTCCATGACGAAGCGCTCGGCCTGCGCCCGCACCATGGTCTCGACCTCGCGGCGCACGCCATCGGCGACACCGGCCGCGTCGTTCATCATCCGTCCGACATTGTCGAACAGTTTGCTGCTGGTCTGGGCCATGTGAGCCTCCGTTAGTCGAGTGTGGCCCCTATTTAGGGGCTCCCGCCCGGCTTGACCAGAGCCGGGGCTGGCCTAAAAGGGGCCGGCAAACGGGACGGGCGGCAAATCCCCCAGCGCGCGACAAGGACCGACATGCCATTCCCCAACATCGATCCGGTCGCCCTGCATCTGGGGCCCCTCACCATCCGCTGGTATGCGCTGGGCTACCTCGCGGGCGTGTTCGTCGGCGCCTGGTATGCTACGTCGCTGCTCAACCGGCCAAAGCTGTGGGCCAACAACAAGCCGCCTTTCCCCGCTCCGGCAATCTGGGATTTCGCCTTCTGGTCGGTGATCGGCATCGTCCTGGGCGGCCGCATCGGCTACGTGCTGTTCTACAACCTGCCCTATTACGCCGCGAACCCGGTCGAGGTGTTCTCGCTGTGGGATGGCGGCATGGCCTTCCATGGCGGGCTGATCGGCATCCTGATCGCCATGGCGCTGTTCACCCGCGCCCGGGGCGGCAACATCCTCTCGAGCTTCGACCTCCTCGGCGCCATCGGCACGATCGGCATCTTCCTGGTTCGCATCGCCAACTTCATCAATGGCGAGCTTTACGGCGCGCCGACCAACCTGCCCTGGGCCGTGGTGTTCCCGACCGACCCCGACGCGCTGCCGCGGCATCCGAGCCAGCTCTACGAAGCGCTGCTCGAGGGCCTCCTGCTGTTCGTCATCGTTCTGATCGCGACGCGGGTGTTCCGGGCGCTGAAGCGGCCCGGCCTGGTCGCGGGCATCTTCGGCATCGGCTATGCCAGCTCGCGCATTCTCGTCGAATTCGTCCGCCTGCCCGATGTGCAGGTCGGCTATCTGCTGGGCACCGGCTGGCTGACCATGGGCCAGGTGCTGAGCGTTCCCATCCTCGCCGCGGGCCTTGCGCTCGTCGCCTACGCCATGGTGCGCCCACGTGGCTGACATGACCCTCGCCGAACAGATCGACGCGCAGATCCGCACCACCGGGCCGATGTCGCTGTCGACCTATATGGGCCTCTGCCTCGGGCACCCCAAGCACGGCTACTACGCCGCCGGCCGTCCGATCGGCGCCAAGGGCGACTTCATCACGGCGCCCGAAATCTCGCAGATGTTCGGCGAGCTGATCGGCTTTTTCATCGTCAATCTCTGGCAGCAGATGAACCAGCCGCCGAGCTTCACCCTGCTCGAGCTCGGCCCCGGCCGCGGCACGCTGATGCAGGATGCGCTGCGCGCTGCCTCCAAGGCCGACGGATTTGAAAACGCGTTGCATCTCCAGCTCTTCGAGTCGAATGCGAACCTTCGGGCTGAACAGGAAAAACGCCTCGGCAAGTACAATCCCTACTGGTCCGACGAGATCGACACGGTGAGCGAAGACCCCATCTTTGTCATCGCCAACGAGTTCTTCGACGCGCTGCCGATCAAGCAGTTCGTCCACACCGACGATGGCTGGCACGAGCGGCTGATCGGGCTGGTCGAGGGCCAGCGCGCCTTCGGCCTGTCGCCGACGCCGATCGCCGAATCCGCCGCGCCGCCCGAAGTGCGTGGCGCCTATGCGGGCGAGGTGCTGGAGCTCGGGACCGCCGCGGTCGACGCCATGCAGCGCGTGGCGCGCAAGGTGGCGCTGCAGGGCGGCGGCATCATCGCCATCGACTATGGCTATGCCCGCACCCAGACCGGCGAAACACTGCAGGCGGTCAAGGACCACGCCTTCGCCGATCCGCTCGAGGCCCCGGGCGAGGCCGACCTTTCCTCGCACGTCAATTTCGGCGTCCTCGCCGCCGCCGCCAAGGCCACCGGGCTGGCTGTTGCGCCGCTGACCGACCAGGGCGAGCTGCTGCTCAGGCTCGGCATCGGCGAGCGCGCCAAGGCGCTGGCCCGCGCCAACCCGGCCGAGGCCGCCAATATCGCCCGCGCCGTCGAGCGGTTGACCTCGCCGGCGCAGATGGGCACGCTGTTCAAGGCGCTGTGCGCCCATTCGCCCGGCCTCAAACCCGCGGGGTTCTGATGAGCGCGCCCTATACCGTCAGCAAGGTCCTCCAGGACGAGCGCATCCGCCACGGCTTCTTCGGACGCGAGGGCGGCCGCTCGAAGGGCGATTTCGCCGGCAACAACATGTCGATCAGCCAGGGCGACAACCCCGACCTGGTGGTCAGTAACCGCTCGAGCGCCGCCTATGCGCTGGGTGGCTATGGCATCAAGGACCTCGTGGTGTTCCGCCAAGTGCATTCGACCACGGTGATCACCCTCACCGAGCGGCACAACCCCGCGGTCGCCATCGAAGCCGACGCCATGGTCACCAACCGCGGCGACATCATTCTGGGCGTCCTCACCGCCGACTGCTCGCCGGTGCTGCTCGCCGACCCCGAGGCGGGCATCGTCGGCGCCGCGCATGCCGGCTGGAAGGGCGCCGTCGGCGGCATCGTGCCAAAGACCGTGCGCGCCATGGTGGCGCTCGGCGCCAAACCAGAAAACATCCGCGCCGCCATCGGCCCGACCATCTCGGGCACCAATTACGAGATCGGCCCCGAGCTCGCGGCACAGATCCTCGCCATCGATCCGGAAGCGGCGGAGCACATCGTCATTCCGGACGGCAAGACGCGCGAGCACTTCGACATCCCGGGGCTCCTGCAGCACCAGCTGTTCGGCGCCGGGGTCGGTCTCGTCGGCGATCTGGGCCTGTGCACCTACGCCCTGCCCGAGCGCTATTTCTCACACCGCTACGCGACTCATCACGGTCACACCACCGGCCGGCAGATCGCCCTGATCGCGCGTGGATAAACCTTCACCGTTCCGTCATTTGTTGCATTGCGCGGCGGCGGTGCGAGCGATAAAGAGCGGCCAACTTCTCAAGGGACGGGCGCACGCACCATGAAACTGGTCACCGGCAACTCGAATCCCGCCCTTGCCGAAGCGGTGGCCGACTATCTGGAGCTGCCGCTCACCGACTGCACGGTCAAACGCTTCAACGACAAAGAGATCTTCGTCGAGATCCACGAGAACGTCCGCGGCGAGGACGTGTTCATCCTGCAGTCGACGTCGTTCCCGGCCAACGACAACCTCATGGAACTGCTGATCCTGTCGGATGCGCTGCGCCGCTCCTCGGCCCGCCGCATCACCGCAGTAATCCCCTATTTCGGCTATGCCCGGCAGGACCGCAAATCGGCGTCACGCACCCCGATCTCGGCCAAGCTGGTCGCCAATCTGATCACCGAGGCGGGCGTCAACCGCGTCATCACGCTCGACCTCCATGCCGCGCAGATCCAGGGCTTCTTCGATATCCCGACCGACAATCTCTACGGCGCGCCGGTGATGGTCCGCGACATCCAGTCCCGCTACAAGACGGGGAATGTGATGATCGTCTCCCCCGACGTCGGCGGCGTCGCCCGCGCCCGCGCCACGGCGCAGCGCATCGGCGCCGACCTCGCCATCGTCGACAAGCGCCGTCCGAAGGCCGGCGTCTCGGAGGTGATGAACATCATCGGCGACGTCGCCGGCCACAGCTGCATCTTGATCGACGACATCGCCGATTCGGGCGGCACGCTCGTCAATGCCGCCGAAGCGCTGCTCAAGGCCGGCGCCACGGACGTGTCGGCCTACATTACCCACGGCGTGCTGTCCGAAGGGGCCGCTGAGCGCATCGCAGCCTCGAAACTCAAGGAACTGGTGATCACTGACTCGATCATTGCGACCGAGGCCACCAAGGCGGCCAAGAACATCCGCCTCCTCTCGATCGCCCCGCTGCTGGGCGAAGCTATCGCGCGGACGGCGGCGGAGCAGAGCGTTTCGAGCCTGCTGGAGTAGGCTGGGGCGACATCAGAACTGCTCTGTGCGGGTCACCCGTCCTGGGTTCATCGACCTAGTGACTCCCCGCCCCTGTCGAAATCGGCCATCCTCGTGCGTCATTGTTCGCCCCCCTACGCCGGGTGAGAGGATTTCGCGATGAACACCTACATGCTGCTGCTCTATGCCGACGAGAAGGCCGGCATGGCCTTGCCCAAGGAGGCGATGGCCGGCTGGATGGACGAGATGCAGGCCTATGCCGAGGCGCTGGAAAAGGCCGGCGCCCATGTCGCGCACGGGGCGCTTGGCCCGACGAGCGAGGCGACGACCGTCACCGCCCCCAAGGGCGAGATGCAGGTCCACAACGGCCCGTTCGCCGAAACCAAGGAACAGCTCGGCGGCTATTACATGATCAAGGCCCAGAGCATGGAGGCGGCGCAACGCTGGGCGGCCAAATGCCCCGCGGCGCTCTGGGGCAAGGTCGAAATCCGGCTGGTGCGCGACTGAAGAAATTGCATGATCGTTTTGTAGAAGTTTCCGCGCCGCCTCCGTCATAGTCGTGCCGGAGCTTGGTGCTTCGGCAGTTCAAGGAGACGACCATGCAGTTCATGCTGCTGATTACGGGCCATGAAGCCTACATTCCCGACACGGCAGGCACGGGGCCGATCAACCCCGAATTCAAAGCGTACACCGAGGCCATGAAGAAGGCCGGGGGGTGGCTCGGCGGCGACCGCCTCAAAACGACCCATCACGCCGCCCGCGTGCGCGTACGCGACGGCAAGTCCGTGGTGCTGGACGGCCCGTACGTCGATGCCAAGGAGCAGGTTGGCGGGTACTACCTCATTGAGGTGCCCTCGATCGACGATGCGATCGAATGGGCGGTCCGCAGCCCCGCCGCCAAGTACGCCACCGTCGACGTCCGGCCCCTGGCGGAAATCCCGCGCTGACCGTCTCCCCGACCCGGTCGAAATCGGCGAGAGTGGCCCGTCATTGGGGCATCGGGAGCTTGTGGCCCCGTCCAATAACGGAGACGAACGATGCGTTACATGTTGCTGATCCACCACGACGAGGCCGCTCTCGCCGCCGCCCCGCAGAAAGAGCTCTGGGCCGACTACGGCGCCTTCAACGAGGCGCTGGCGAAAGCCGGCTTCGCGGGAGGCGAGCGGCTGCAGCCGAGTTCGGCCGCGACCACCATTCGCGTCGAGGACGGCAAGGCCGACATCCTCGACGGGCCCTATGCCGACACCAAGGAGCAGTTCGCCGGCTATTTCTTCATTGAGGCCGCCGACCTCGACGGGGCGATCGACTGGGCCAAACGCTGCCCGTCGAGCCGCTACGGCTCGGTCGAGATCCGCCCGGTTGTCGCCGCCGAGGCCAACTGGAAGTGAACCCGGCCGACGAGGCAGCCCGCACGGCCGAGCGCGTGGCGCGCGAAAGCTATGGCCGCCTCGTCGCCTTCCTCGCGGCGCGGACGCGCGACGTCGCTGGCGCCGAGGACGCTCTGGGCGAAGCCTTTGCCGCGGCGCTCCGGCTGTGGCCGGCGGATGGCGTGCCGCACAATCCGGACGCCTGGCTGCTGACCGTGGCGCGCCGCCGCCAGGTGGATGTCATTCGCCGCCGCCAGACCAGGATCGCCGGGGAGGAGCATGTGAAGCTGATCGCCGATGAGATCGATGCCGCGGCTGAAGAGGGCGAAGCCATCCCCGACCGCCGTCTGGCGCTGGTGTTTGCATGTGCCCACCCCGCGATCGAGCGCGGCATGCGGGCGCCGCTGATCCTCCAGACCATCCTCGGCATGACCGCCGAGGATATTTCGGCCGCCTTCCTGATCCCCGCCGCCACCATGGGGCAGCGGTTGGTGCGGGCAAAAACCCGCATCAAGGACGCCGGCATTCCGTTTCGCGTGCCTGAGCGCGAAGAGCTGCCCGAACGGCTGCAAGCGGTGCTCGACGCGATCTATGCCGCCTACGCCAAAGGCTGGAGCGAGGTCGGGGACATCGGCGTGCCCGAGATGGCGGGCGAAGCCGTCTGGCTCGGCCGGCTGGTGGTGTCGCTCCTGCCCGACGAGCCCGAGGCCAAGGGTATGCTGGCGCTGATGCTGTATGCCGAGGCGCGCCGTGCCGCCCGCCGCGATGCCGCCGGGGCTTACGTGCCGCTCGAGCA
>JANXSI010000744.1 GCA_025352765.1 Devosia sp.
GGCCTCAGCGGGCCGCGCGACTCCAGCACTCCATAGAAGGACATTTCACGTGATCAGAATCGGCATCGATGTGGGCGGCACCAATACGGACGCCGTGGTGATGGAGGGGACGCAGGTCCTCGCCGGTGTGAAGGCGCCGACCAGCCCGGACGTGATGACCGGCGTGGTCGAGGCACTCCAGGCGGTGCTGGCCGCCTCAAAACTCGACGCCAGCGCCATCGACGTGGTGATGATCGGCACCACCCACTTCACCAATGCCGTCGTGCAACGGCGCGACCTCGCCAAGACCGCCGCCGTCCGGCTCGGTCTGCCGGCGACCGCCTCGCTGCCGCCGATGGTCGACTGGCCCGAGGACTTGCGCGAGACGATCGGCAACCACGGCTACCTGGCGCATGGCGGAAACGAATTCGACGGGCGGGTGATCTCGCCGCTGGATGAGGCGGAACTGCTCGGCATCGCTGCCGACATCAAGGCCAAAGGCATCAACAGCATCGCCATCACATCGGTGTTCTCGCCGGTGTCCAACGAGTTCGAAAAGCAGGCGGGGGAGATTTTCGCCAAGGCGCTGCCGGGCGTTCACATTACGCTGTCGAGCGACATCGGTCGCATCGGGCTGCTTGAGCGCGAGAACGCGGCGATCATGAACGCCTGCCTACGCGATCTCAGCAAGCTGGTGATCGAGGCGTTCCGCAAGGCCATCACCGAAACCGGCATCAAGGGCAAGTTCTTCCTGACACAGAACGACGGCACGCTGATGGAAGCAGCGTTCGCCGAACAGTTCCCGGTGCTGACCTTCGCGTCGGGCCCGACCAATTCGATGCGCGGCGCGGCGTTTCTGTCGGGCGTGGCAGAAGCCATCGTCGTCGACATCGGCGGCACGACCTCCGACGTCGGCTCGCTGCACAAGGGCTTTCCGCGCCAGGCGACCGTCGCGGTCGAAGTGGGCGGCGTGCGTACCAATTTCCGCATGCCCGACGTGTTCTCGATCGGGCTCGGTGGCGGTTCTCTGGTGGTCGAAACCGACAAGGGGATCAAGGTCGGACCGCAGTCGGTCGGCTATCGGATCGTTACCGAAGCGCTGATCTTCGGTGGCAAGACGCTGACGACCTCGGATGTGATCGTTGCCTCCGGGCGCGCTGATCTGGGCGACAAGTCCAAAGTCGCCCACCTGACGGCGGATTTCATCGACCGGACGCAGGCACGGATCATGTCGATGCTCGAGGATTGCGTCGAGCGTTCGCGCCTGTCGCCCGAGCCGCTGCCGGTGATCGTCGTCGGTGGCGGGTCGATCCTCGTCAACGGGCCGATCGGCGGGCTCGAGGTGGTAAAGCCCAACCATTTCGCCGTGGCCAACGCCGTCGGGGCCGCCATCGCGCAAGTCTCGGGCGAAGTGGATCGCGTCTATTCGCTGGCCGAGATGGGTCGTGAGGCGGCGCTCGACGACGCCAAGGCGCGGGCCACGGAAGCCGCCGTCGCGGCAGGAGCGCTCCGCTCGTCGATCGAGATCGTCGATGTCGAGGACGTGCCGCTGGCGTACCTCCCGGGCAACGCCACCCGCATCCGCGTCAAGGCCGTGGGTGAGCTGCATGTCGGATAAGGGGTATTTGCTCAAGGAGAGCGACCTGCTGCCGCTGTCGATCGGCGCGGCGCTCCTCGGTACTGGCGGTGGCGGGAATCCCTATGTGGGGATGCTGCGGGCGCGCGAGCTGATCCGCAAGGGTGCCAGCGTCCGCGTCCTGCCGCTAGACGCCCTGCCGGACGATGCCTGGGTCGGCGAAGTCGGCGGCATCGGCGCACCCGTGGTCGGCGTCGAAAAGATCGAGGAGGGCGGCGAGTGCTTTCGCGCCATGCGCGCCGTCGAAGACGCCGCCGGCGTAAAGATGTCGGCACTGATTTCGGCCGAGATCGGCGGCTCCAACTCGCTCGAACCGGTGATCGCGGCCGCCTACGCCGGACTGCCGGTGATTGACGGCGACGGCATGGGACGGGCGTTCCCGGAAGTGCAGATGACGACGTTCTTCATCTATGGCGCCCAGGCCGCGCCCGCGGCGATCGCCGACGAGAAGGGCAATATCGTGGTCTTCAAGGAAGTCTTCGACATGTTCTGGCTCGAGACGTTCGCGCGCAGCGTTTCCATCAACATGGGCGGCGGCGCAGGGCTCGCCATTGCGCCGATGGCGATGGAGTTCGTGCGGCGAACGGCTGTGCCCGGGACGGTCAGCCAGGCCCTCAGTATCGGGCACACCGTGCTCGATGCGCGGGCCAAACGGCAGAACGTCGTCGAGCGCGTCTGCCGCGACACCGGGGCGACAGTGTTCTTCACCGGCAAAATCACCGACGTCCGGCGCGAAGTGTCAAAGGGCTTTGCGGCCGGCCACGCGCATCTCGCTGGTGTCGGCGACTGGGCCGGCTCGGAGGCCCGGATCGCCATCCAGAACGAGAATCTCGTTCTGTGGGTAGATGGCGTGCCGGTGATCATGGTGCCCGACCTGATCGTCAATCTCGAACTCGACACCGGCGAGCCGATCACCACCGAAATGCTGCGCTATGGGCAGCGCGTCGCCGTGATCGGGCTGCCGGTCCATGAGCTGTTGAAGACCCCCCGGGCGCTCGAGATCGTCGGCCCGCACGCCTTCGGCTATCCCGAACTGACCTACGTGCCGCTCAAAAGCGCCGTCTGAAGAGGAACAAGACTATGGACATCCTGCGCACCATCTATGCCGACGACATGGAAGACATTGCCACCGGCGGCGCGATCCTCGGCACGGGCGGCGGCGGCGATCCCTATGTGGGCAAGCTGATGGCCCAGCAGGCAATCAAGAAGTACGGGCCCGTCAAGCTCGTCGACATCGATCAGTTGGCCGACGACGCGCTGGTGGTGCCGGTCTGCATGATGGGCGCGCCGACCGTGATGACCGAAAAGCTGCCGCAGGGCGACGAACTGATCAACGCCTTCCGGGCGCTCGAACAATTGCTCGGCCGCAAGATCGATGCCGTCCTGTGCGGCGAGGCCGGCGGGGTTAACTCGACGACGCCGTTCGTCGTGGCCGCAATGACCGGGCTGCCGCTTGTGGATGGCGACGGCATGGGCCGGGCCTATCCGGAACTGCAGATGGTGACCTTTTCTATGCATGGCGTGTCGGCCACGCCCATGGTCTTGTGCGACGATAAGGGCAATTCGATCGTGCTCAACACCATCGACAACAAGTGGACGGAGCGGCTGGCACGTTCGGCGACAGTCGAAATGGGCGGCTCGGCGCTGCTGGCGTTCTATTCGATGAGTGGCGCAGTGGCCAAGAAGGCCGTGGTGCGCGGGACGCTGACGCTATGCGCCCAGCTTGGCAAGACGCTGCGCGAAGCCAAGGCGGCGCACATCGAGCCCGTGGACGAGATCGTCAAGTCGCTCGATGCGCAGGTGATCTTTCACGGACGGGTCAAGGACATCGACCGGCGGACCGTCGG
>JANXSI010000025.1 GCA_025352765.1 Devosia sp.
GCTACGATCATGGAACGGGATTCCGCGGGCCGGTGGCGAGCGTCGACATCACCAGCGACTGGGGTCCCGCCGTCGCCGCGATCAAGCCGCTGGCCGACGTGCCGGAATGGACGCTGGCGGTGGTGCTGTGGATCGACGGCAATGTCGCGACTATCGGCCTGCGGCCCGACAACGACATCGAGGGCAAGCTGCTCCCCGACCGCAAGACCGGCACGCTCAGCGGCGCCGACGTCAAATGGGTGAGCAAGAGGCTCGGCTCGGTGCTCAAGGAGGGGGATGTCGTCTACGTCCTGCCGATTGCGGACAAGCCGGGATCCTACACCCTCGAGCAGGTCCCGCAGATCGAGGGGGCGCTGGTCGCCATGGACCCGCGCACCGGCCGCGTGCTGGCCATGGTCGGCGGCTTCTCCTATGCCGAGTCCGAGTTTAACCGCGCCACACAGGCGATGCGCCAGCCCGGCTCGTCGTTCAAGCCGATCGTCTATTCGGCTGCGCTCGACAATGGCTATACGCCGGCCTCGGTGGTGCTCGATGCGCCCATCGAGGTCGTCAACTCCGACGGCTCGGTGTGGAAGCCGGACAATTACGAAAACGACTTCCGCGGGCCGCAGACGCTGCGCCGCGGCATCGAGCTTTCCCGCAACGTCATGACGGTGCGGCTTGCGCAGGACATCGGCATGCCGCTGATTGCCGAGTATGCCAAGATGTTCGGCATCTACGACAATCTGTCGCCGGTGCTGGCGATGGCGCTGGGCGCAGGCGAAACCACCGACATGCGGATGACGGCGGCCTACGCCACCATCGCCAATGGCGGCCGCAAGATCGTCCCGACGCTCATCGACCGCATCCAGGACCGCTACGGCAAGACCATCTACAAGCATGACGACCGGGTCTGCGACGGCTGTTCGGTGACCAGCTGGGCGCACCAGGGCGAGCCGCTGATCATCGACAACCGCGAGCAGGTGCTCGACCCGATGACCGCCTACCAGATCACCTCGATGATGGAGGGCGTCGTGCAGCGCGGCACCGGCACCTACGCCAAGCGGCTGAACCGGCCGGTGGCTGGCAAGACCGGCACCACCAACGACTCCCACGACGTGTGGTTCATCGGCTTCACGCCCGAACTCGTGACCGGCGTCTATCTCGGCTACGACAAGCCCAAGAGCCTGGGCAGCAACGCCACCGGCGGCGGGCTCGCGGTGCCCGTCTTCACCCAGTTCATGGGCGATGCGCTCAAGGGCAAGCCGCCGACCCCGTTCAACATGCCCGGCGGCATGACGCAGGTATGGATCGATCCGGCGACGGGCGTGAAGGCCTCGGCCGGCTCGGCGGCGATCGACGAGGCGTTCAAGCCCGGCACAGGACCGAACCTCGTGACCTCGGTGATCGGCGTCGACTCCAACGCCTTCAACAACGTCCAGGGTCAGGATCCCAACGGCGACGCCTTCGGCACCGACGGCAACACGCCAATTCCGCCCGACAATGTCGACAACGGCAACGACAACACCGACGCCTTCGGCAACCCCATTCCGCCGCGGCGCAAGAAGAGCGGCGGGCTGTTTGGCGACGGTGGCCTGTTCGGCAATGGCGGTCTGTTCTGAGCGCCTTCGTCAGCTACCCCGACGCGCGGCTGGCGACCCCGGCGGCCCTTGCCCCGGACGTCAACGCGATGCTGCTCGCCACCGGCGCGCGGCTGCTGGCCGCCGCCGAAGCGGCGAAGGCCTATGGACTTGCCGCGGCGCACATCGGCGAGATCGCCCCGGTCGTCGTCATCAGCGAAGACGTCGAGCCGCGCGACTATCTGTTGCTCTACAACCCGAGGGTCGTCGCCGTTTCCGACACTCTGGAGAGGGGCGAGGAGGGCTCGGTGTCGCTCCCCGGCGCCCGGGTGCAGATCGAGCGGCCGGACTGGGCCGAGATCGCCTTCATGGACGAGACAGGTGCGCTGCAGTCGCGGCGGTTCGAGGGGTTCCTCGCGCGCGTGGCGCTGCACGAAATCGACCAGATGCAGGGCGTATTCTTCCTCGACGGCCTGTCCCGACTGAAGCGCGAGATGGCGCTCAAGAAGGCCAAAAAACTCGCGGGTTGATCCGCGGGGCCGGCTCAACTACATGCAGCCCATCAGATTTGTGGATTGCCCATGCGCGCAGAAACCGAAAAATCCGTCGCCGAAATCGAGCAGGTGCTGAACCTGCTAAGGAGGCATCTTTGACTGGGATACTGCCCAGTCTCGCCTAGACGACCTCAACAACCGCACGGAATCGCCTGACTTCTGGTCGGACCCGGAGAAGGCCCGCGACATCATGCGCGACCGCGACGAGCTGGACGCGCAGGTCAGGGCCGTGACCGAGTTCAACCAGCAGCTGCGCGACAATATCGAACTGATCGAACTGGGCGAAGCCGAGGGAGACGCCGCGATCGTCAAGGAAGCCGAGGCGGCCATCGCCGATCTCGAGGAGACAGCCTCGCGCCTGCAGGTCGAAACCCTGCTGTCGGGCGAAGCCGACCACAACGACTGCTTCGTCGAGATCCACGCCGGCGCGGGCGGCACCGAGAGCCAGGACTGGGCCTCGATGCTGCTGCGCATGTACACGCGCTGGGCCGAGCGGCGGAAGTTCAAGGTCGAGACCATGGAAATCCACCCCGGCGAAGAAGCCGGGATCAAGTCGGCGACCATCCAGATCAAGGGCCACAACGCCTATGGGTGGCTGAAGACCGAGAGCGGCGTGCACCGGCTGGTGCGGATTTCGCCCTACGACAGCGCCGCGCGCCGCCACACCAGCTTTTCGAGCGCCTGGGTTTATCCGGTGGTCGACGACTCGATCAATATCGAGATCAACGAGTCCGACCTCAAGGTCGACACCTATCGCTCGTCGGGCGCCGGCGGCCAGCACGTCAACACCACCGACTCGGCCATCCGCATCACCCACGTGCCGTCGGGCATCGTCGTCGCCTGCCAGCAGGAGCGCAGCCAGCACAAGAACCGTGCCACTGCCATGGCGATGCTGAAGTCGCGGCTCTATGAGCAGGAACTGGAAAAGCGCGAGGCCGCGGCCAACGCCGAATCCTCTGCGAAGACCGACAACAGCTGGGGCCATCAGATCCGCAGCTACGTGCTGCAGCCCTACCAGATGGTCAAGGACCTGCGCACCAGCTACGAAACGTCCAACACCAGCGGCGTGCTCGATGGCGACCTCGACGGCTTCATGGAAGCCTCGCTCGCGGCCCGCGTCAGCGGCTATGCCGATACGGTCGAAAAGCCCGACTAACCGGCCAGGATCTTCTGCAGCACCTTGCCGGCGTTGAGATACTGCGCCGGATCCACGGCATCTTCGGCTCGCCGAACCTCGAAATGAAGGTGCGGCCCCGTCGATCGGCCGGTCGAGCCGACACGCGCGATCGGCGTGCCGGTGTCGACAGCATCGCCCTGTTTGGCAATGAACGCGCTGAGGTGACCGTAGCGGGTGATGAGCCCGTCCGGGTGAGTGACCTCGACGACGTTGCCGTAGCCGCTGATCTGCCCGACGAAGCTGACGACGCCTTTTCCGGCGCTCACCACGGTTGTGCCCTGCGGCGCGGCGAAATCGAGTCCGGAATGGAAGGCGAGCCGCCCGGTGAACGGGTCCTTGCGGTTGCCGAAGGTCGAGCTGATGCGCGCCAGCGTCGCCACCGGCTTGTGCACCGGCGCGACGTTGGCGGCGTTCTTGGCGGCCTGAAAGCGGTCAAGCGCCAGCGCCACGTTGTTGGCGTCGTCGACCAGCGACGGCGTGTCCGACGTGACGTCGACCGGCGGGAGCAGGGGGCCGCCCTCGGCCAGCGGCTCGCCTTCCGGCATTTTGGGTTCGATGCCGACCGTCTCGAGCGCGCCGAGAATGCGATCGGTCTTGGCCGATGCTTCGTCCGAAAGGGCGACGAGCGCCTGGCGGGAATCGTTCATCATCGCGTTGACGCTGGCCGCGACCGCTGCGACCTGCGCGCCCGCGTCGCCGTCGGTTGCGGCGGGAGTTGAGGCGGGCGGCGGGGCGACATCGTCACCCGCGTCGGGCGTCGCCGGCGCGCCGGAGTCGATCCCGAGCGCTGCAGCCTTGTCGGCCAACTGCTTCACATACTGATGCTGCTCGACCAGCACTTCCTGTTGCTGCGCCAATTCCTGGAGCTGCAGGTTGATGTCGCCGGCTTGCGCGTAGTGGCGCGACTGCAGCCGGTCAACCTCGAGCCGCAACTGCGAGACGCGATCCTCGTAGGCCGTGAGCACGGAGGTATTGGGGCCCGAGAACAGCTTGCTGATGTCGGGCGCCATCAGGAAGCCGACGAGGGTCACGATGTTGGTGGCAACGAGCGCGGCAAAGCCGGCATAGAAGGCTACGGGGTGGACCTGGATGCGATGGCCGCTCGATTTATGCTTGTGCGGCTTGGGGTTGCCGAACGGCTTGGTATGAACTTTGGACCGCACGCAACAAACTCCCGCGATACCGGAACGCTTGGTACGATCATGGTTGGTTAAGGTTAACTTCCCGCAAAAAAAACCCTAACGACGACTTAAATGCGGGTCGCGAACCAGCAATTGTGTCGCCTCCAGAACCTTTTGGGCATGCCCCTTGATGCGACTTGCCTTGAACACGCCGGCGATCATTCCCTTGGCGTCGATCAGGTAAGTGACCCGCACGACACCCATGAACTCGTGGCCCCAGAGCTTCTTCTGCTGCCAGAGCCCGTAGGCGGAGATCGCCTTGAGCTCTGGGTCGGCGAGCAGCGGCAGCTTCAGGCCGTGCTTGTCGCGGAATTTACGGTGGCTTTCCACGTCCTGCGGAGAAATTCCGACCACAGCCGCGCCGAGCTTTTCGAACTCGGGGAGGAGGGCGGTGAACTCGAGGTTCTCGAGCACGCAGCCGCCGCTGTCGTCCTCGCAGTAGAACTCGACCACGACGGGCTTGCCGCGCGCGTCGCTCAGCCGGAACTGGTCGCCGCTGTCGGTCTCGAGCACGAAGTCGGGGGCCTTTGCGCCGATCTCAAGTGTCATAATTGGGGCTCCAAAGCGCCGAATGGCGCGATTACAGGGTGTTAGTGCCTTATTGCAGCCGGTATGATCGAACAAGTAATGGCGCTTGATGGATGATTCTTGGGGCCACTTGGGATCAGCGCTCAAATCGCTTGCGGAACCTAATTGAAGCCAACCCCGCCACCAGGTCAAACGGTCCGGAGCCGTTCCACTGCACGCACGCTGAGCCTGGTGGGTGCCTGGGTGTTCGGCGTGCCTCTCGTGCTGTCGGCGGTCCTCTACGTCGCGCTGCTGATCCACCCCATTCCGCTGCCCTTTATCGCCGCCCAACTGCGCAACATCGTTGTCGCCTCGATGCCCCCGGGCACCGAGCTCGAACTGGGCGACATGGCACTGGCGCTCGAGGGCTACGCCTGGCCCGTGATCGAGTTCTCCCCGGTTGTCTATAAGGACACGACCACCGGCGCCAAGGTGCGCATGGACGCGCTCGAGGTGGGGTTTTCGCCGGTCCGCGTCCTGATCGGCCAGCCGGGCGCCAGCGTCACCATGGTCGGCCCACACATCCAGATCAACCAGGACCTGTTCGGGCCGCGGCTCGCCGACCTCGAACTCGTGCCCGATCCCAAAGGCGGCCCTGCCACGGTACGGGTGCTCGAAGGCTCGTCGGCCTTTCCCGATGCCGGCATTCACTCGGGTGGCATCGATGTGCGCGGCAAGACCACCGACGCGACACGCATGCGCTCTGACAATGACTGGCTGGTCTTCAATCTGGAGGCCGCCGACAAGTCGATCTCCTCGATCATCGAGCAGGCCAAGATGGGGCGCTTTTCGCGCTTCCGCATCAAGAACGGCACTGTCGACATGAACGACGCGCTCTATGGCGTGTTCCGGACGTTCCATGCGATCACGCTGGACATTGCCCCGAGCCCCGACGGGCAAGTCGTCGAGGGCAACTTCACCGCCGATTTCGGCGGTACGCCCATGCAGGGCATCCTCGAACGCGTCAGCGGCGACAAGGGCGACTCGCGCCTGAAAGTCTCGCTGACCAATTTCGACCTCAACTCGTTCGTCCCCAACATGAACGATCCCGACTCGATGTTCGGGGTCATCGGCCCCTCGGCGGTGTCGCTGGACGTTGGATTCGATGCCAAGACCGGCACGATCCGCGATGGCGACTTCCGCATCGACATGACCGGCACGGACCTAAGGATCGGCGACGATTATTTCCCGATCGCCAGCAACATCATGGAAGTCACCTGGGCGCCGGCCGACGGAACCTTCACCATGGCGGAATCGGCCATGAGCGTCGGCCAGGCGACAGCCAAGGTCGCGGGAGTGTTCAAACTCGGACTCGACGACCTCTACGGCCCGACCGTTGCCATGTCGATGACGACCCGCGACGTGCGCGTCGCCCCCGGGTCGGGCGCTGAGCCCGTCCAGGTCTTCGACAACCTTAGCTTCAAGGGCTGGTCGGCGCCGCTTTATGGTGCGGTCGGCATCGACCAAGCGATCGTCACCAACGCCAACGGCGCACGGATCGAGAGCAAGGGTCGCATCGACGTGCTCCGCAAGGGCATGGGCGTTGATCTGTCGATTGCCGGGCAGGGGATCAGCGCCGACGACATCAAGCTGATCTGGCCATCCTTCATGGCCACCGACGCCCGCTCTTGGTTCGTCAAAAACGTCGTGGGCGGGACCATCGAGTCGGCGAACATGAAGTTCGCCTTCCCGGTCGGCACGCTCGGCATGAAAGGCGAAGACAGGCCTATCCCGCAGAACGGCATCTTCATCGAGATGGTCGCCGAAGGCGTCAAGATCAAACCGCTCGACACGATGGCCCCTATCGAGATCCGGGGCAAGACGCGCATGCAGATGCACGATTCCGAGCTGACGCTCTCGGCGGATGGGGGCGCGATCGGCACCGACAAGGGCGACATTACCGTCGCCAACGCCGCGCTGGTGATGAGTTCGGACACACCGGGCGAGCAGTTGGTCGAGATTTCCGGCGACGTCTCGGGCGGCATCCCGGCGCTCGCCTCGATCATCGAGCAGGTGCAGCCGGGCGCCACCGCGTCCAAGGATATGCCGATCGACATCAAGTCGCTCGATGGCACGCTCGCCGTCCGGCTGGTGTCGACGATCGCCCTCGACAAGGCCGGCGCGACCAAGAGCCTCGATTACACGATCAACGGCAACGTCAAGGATTTCGGCAGCACCAGTCCGATCCAGTCCCACACGATCACCAACGGTGAGCTGTCGTTCATGGCAACCGCCGCCGGCTACAAGGTCGGCGGCGAGGCCGAGGTCGACGGCATGAAGGCCGAACTGCTGATCGAGGGCGACCTGAAGCCGGGCAGCCAGCCGGCGATGACCCTGAGCTCGACGATCAAGGTCGCCGACCTCGCCAAGATGGGGTTCGATGCCAGCCAGTTTGCCACCGGATCGGTTAAATTCGTCGCCAAGCCGATGCCCAACGGGTCGATCCAGATGGGCATCGACCTCAAGGACGCGGCGCTCAACATCAAGGATCTGGGAATTGCCAAGTCGGCGGGCGTCCCTGGCTTGCTCATGGCCACCATCCAGCAGACGGGCGATGTCTCCGACATCTCCGACATCGACCTGCATTTCGGCGACGTGAGCCTCAAGGGAAGCCTGGAGTTCGACGGCAAGAAGGGTCTGCAATCGGCCGAGTTCAGCAACTTCGCGATCAGCTCCGGCGATGCGGCGCAGCTCTCGATGACGCCGATCAAGGACGGCTTCCAGGTCCGTATCCGCGGCGACCAACTTGACGTGAAACCGCTGCTTAAGCGCTTCTTTAGCCTGGACCAGGGGTCGGGAGGGCCGCAAGCGACCAGCTTCACCCAGACCATTGCGGTCGACGCGCAGCTCAAGCGCGCGCTCGGCTTTTACAAGACCACTGCCTACAACGTCGACCTCGACCTCGCGCTCAAGGGCAGCGACCTCAAGAAGGTGAGCCTCCAGGCGCAGCTCGGCGGCAACGGCTCGGTGTCGGTGGTGACCAATCCCGCCCAGGACGGACGGACGCTCTCGGTCGCCTTCAATGATCTGGGCACCTTGCTGCGGCTCGTCGGAATCTATGCGCAGTTGCAGGGCGGCGAGGGCAGTCTCGTCATGCAGCAGAACACCGCGACCAAGGTGGACCAGGGCCAACTGGTGCTCAAGAACTTCGCCATCGTCGACGAAAAGAACGTCGCCAGCATACTCGAGGCGCATCCCGATTCCCGCCAGCTGATCGCCAAGAAGAACACCTTGGCATTCGACGGTGCGAAGGTCGATTTCACCCGCCGCACGGACCGGCTGCAGATCAACGGTGCTGTGGTCACCGGCAACAGCATCGGCGGGTCGGCCAAGGGCTTTATTTACACGGACAAGAAGCAGTACGATCTCGTCGGTACGTTCATTCCGATGTTCGGGCTCAACAATGCCTTCGGCCAGCTCCTGGGGCCGCTGGGCGGCGGCAAGACCGGTGGCCTCTTCGGTATCACCTTTGCCGTGAAGGGCCCGCTGGACAAACCGGACTTCAAGATCAACCCGATGTCCGCTCTCGCGCCGGGCGCCTTCCGCTCGATCTTCGAGTTCCGCGCCAAGGAACAGCCGCGCGTCGACGGCAGCAACTAGCTTGAGGACAGGCGTCGCATTTGGTATGACTTGGTCATACCGTGGCAATTCCGGGAGCGTTCATGGCCAAAGTCGTCAAGCGCACCTTCAGCCTTACCGAAGAACAGGCAAGGTTCATCGACGCCCGGGTCGAGGCGGGCGGCTACGTCTCCGGCAGCGAGGTTGTCCGCGAGGGGCTGCGCGGCCTGCAGGAAAGCGACGCCGCGATTGAGCGCTGGCTCCAAGAAGAGGTGTTGCCTACCGTCGCGGAGATGGACGCGCACCCGGAGCGATTGATTCCGATCGACGAAGCGTTTGATCGGATCGAAACCAAGCTTCGTGCACGGATCAAGGCCGCGGAATGACCCGGCGCCAGGTCTTCTTGGCCCCCAGGGCAGAGGCAGATCTCATCGCATTGCCATCTGGATCGCGGAGCAGGGCGCTCCCGTCGCGGCGCTCGACTATGTTGGCCGAATACGGCGATTGCTCTCCAGCCTTGATCAACTCCCCGAACGGGGTACCGATTACGGGCGAATTCGTTCCGGTCTGAGAGTGCTTGCCTTCGAGCGGCGCATAACAATCGCGATCCTCGTCCGGCAGGACCGGGTCGAGATCGAGCGCGTTTTCTATGCCGGTCAGGACTGGAGAAGAGCGCTCAAGTTGCCGGAACGCTAAACCGCCCGCAGCAGCGCGTGCTTCTTCTTGCTGGCGCTGAGCTTCAGCACACCTTCGGGGAGCAGGCTGGCGTCGGTCAGCGTCAGGCGTTCGTCGCTGACGGGCTGATCGTTGAGCCGCACAGCGCCCCCCTGGATCAATCGCCGGGCT
>JANXSI010000026.1 GCA_025352765.1 Devosia sp.
CGATGCGTTCGACGGGCTGAGCGGGCTCAAGGCCGTGCTGTCGCTCGGCGCCGGCGTCGATGCGCTCCTCAAGCACCAGAGCCTGCCGGCAGCGCGGATCGTGCGCTATGTCGACACCGGCCTCACCGAACGGATGAGCGACTATGTGGTGGCGCAGGTCACCATGCATCAGCGGCTGTTCACCCGCTTCAAGCGGCAGCAGGCGGCGCGGCAGTGGGCGCAGCAATACCCGCAGAATGCCAGCGAGACCAATGTGGGCATCATGGGGCTGGGGGTGCTGGGCACAGACGCGGCGCTTCGCCTCAAGGGCCTCGGATTCGGGGTGGTTGGCTGGAGCCGTTCACCCAAGGCCCTCGACGGGATCAGAACCTTTGCGGGCGAGCAGCTCGGCGTATTCCTCGCAGAAACGGATATCCTAGTCTGCCTTTTGCCGCTGACGCCCGAGACCACGGGGATCCTCGACATGGCGCTGTTCCGGCAGCTGCGGCGCAAGCTCGAGGGAGGTCCGGTGATCATCAATGCGGCGCGCGGCGGGCACCAGAAGGAGATCGACATTGCGGCGGCGCTCGCCGACGGGACGCTCGGTGCCGCCAGCCTCGACGTGTTCGAGGTCGAGCCCCTGTCGCCCGATAGCCCGCTGTGGGGGCTCGACAACTGCTATGTGACGCCGCACATCGCGGCGATCTCCAACATCGACGCCGGCGTGCGCTATTTTGCGCGGATCATCGGCGAGCACGAGGCGGGGCAGCCACTCCGCAACGTCGTCGACCGGAGCCGCGGCTACTAGAACCGCATTTCCCAGATCTCGCCGGTCATGTCCTTGCCGAAATTGTGCTCGGGCATGGTCTCCACGATCGCAAAGCCTGCTGAGGCATAGATGCGGCGGGCCGACTCCTGGATGGTGTGGGTCCATAGTCGCATGCGCCCGAATCCGTTGGCCCGGGCAAAGGCGACGGCCTGCGCCACCAGTGCCGTGCCGACGCCCTGGCCGCGCGCCTGTGGCTCGACATAGAGCATGCGCAACTGCGCCGAGCCTTCGATCCCCTCGCTGGGAGCGACGAAGATCGAGCCGACGACGGCGCCGTCTTGTTCCGCAACCCACAGATCCTTTGGCCCCGACAGCGCCTCGTAGCCACCATAGATGCGGGCGATCAGCGCTTCGAATTCGCCATTCCAGCCGAACTGCCGGTTGTAGAGGATACCCTGACGATGAATCATCCAGCCAAGGTCGCCGACGCGATGCGGACGGAGGACGATCGGGCGTTGCTGCGGCGCTTCTCCCAGGATTTGCCGGATACTCGCCATGGCGGCGACCAGCCGCCCGCGGGTCGGCGGATCGACGCCCTCGAGCAGGGCTTCGATCGCCGCATCGTTGAGCGCCTCGAGTTCGACGACCGCCGCATCTCCCTCGCGGGTCAGGGCGATCGTATTGGAGCGGCGATCCGATACGCTGGGCACGTAGGACGTCAGCCCGCCATCGACCAACTTGCGGAGCAGCCGGCTCAGATAGGCCGGATCGAGATCGAGCGCCTCGGACAGCTCGGCGCCAGTGGTGTGGCCGTGTCGCGAGATGTCGTAGAGCACCCGGCCCTCGGCGAGGCTGAAACGGCTCTTGGCGACGTGCTCGTTCAAGAGCCCGATCTGGCGGGTGTAGAAGCGGTTGAACGCCCGGATTTCGGCGATGGTGCTGTCACTCATGGTGAGTGAAAGCGTCCATTATCTAGTTGATCTTGTCAACTATATCGCTGCTTCAGGACGCCGTAGACCGAGCGAATGCCATGGTCAGTGCCGCCGAAGGGGCGACCGGCGCGGGCTTCTGGCGCCCAGGCGAAGATGTCGAGATGGACCCAGGCCTTGGCGTTCCTGACGAAGCGCTTGAGGAACAAGGCCGCGGTGATCGAGCCGGCGAAGGCCCCCTGGCTCACATGGTTGACGTCGGCGATGCGCGAGGTGAGCATCGACTCATAGGGCGCCCAGAGTGGCATCTGCCAGAGCGGATCGTCAGCAGCGAGACCGGCCGTCATCAGCTCGGCAGCCAGCGCGTCGTCGGTCGAATAGAGCGGCGGCAGCTCGGGACCGAGGGCGGTGCGGGCCGCGCCGGTGAGCGTTGCCATGTCGAGGATCAATTCGGGGCTCTCCTCGTCGGCAAGGCTCATCGCGTCGGCGAGGATCAGGCGCCCCTCGGCATCGGTGTTGCCGATCTCGACCGTCTGGCCCGAGCGCGAGGGCAGGATGTCGCCGGGCCTGAAGGCGTTGCCGGCGATCGAATTCTCGACCACCGCGATCAGCACCCTCAGCCGCACCTTGAGCCGTGCGTCCATGATGGCATGGGCGAGGCCCAGCACATTGGCGGCGCCGCCCATGTCCTTTTTCATCAGCAGCATCGAGGAGGCCGGCTTGATGTCGAGGCCGCCGGTGTCGAAGGTCACGCCCTTGCCGACCAGCGTGATTTTGGGATCGCCCGCCCTGCCCCAGGTCAGATCGAGCAGCCGCGGCGCCTCGGCATTGGCGCGGCCGACAGCATGGATCATCGGGAAGTTCTGCTTCAGGAGGTCGTCGCCAACGATAGCCTTGAGCTTCATCTTGTGGCGCGTGGCGAAGGCGCGGATCTCACGCTCGAACGCGTCGGGGCCCAGATCATTGGGTGGGGTGTTAATGAGATCGCGGGCGAGGAAGGCAGCGTCCGTCAGCCGGGCGACCTCGGCAGCGTCGGCGCCCTTGGGAAGGATCAGGTCGGGCCCGGCCCGGCCCGTCTTGTAGCGGTTGAAACGGTAGGTGCCGAGGCGAAAGCCGAGCGCCGCATAGGTCGGATCGCCGATCGCGCCTTCAAGCCGATAGCGGCCGGGATCGAGCGCGGCGCCGGCGAGGCCGGCGACCAGTGCGGGCCGCCCTGAGAGCGCGCCGGTGCCGAACAGATACCCATCGATCCCGCCGGTTGCCGACGGCATGGCAAGGAGCCTGCCGCGCTGGCCGCTAAAGCCGTTGGCGGCGGCCCACTGGGCCTGCGGTTTGGCGAGCGCGGCCGCTGCCAGCCCGCCCTCCTCAACAAACACGAGGGGCAGGATCTTGGGTTGGGCCATCGGATCACCAGACGAGAAAATAGCAGAGGGACGCACATCATCTACGCTCGCCATCCGCCAGTCGCAACGGGGCTTTAACCCCCCATTAGGGTTAATCAATTATTGCTTGTGCGGGGCGCGACTGGCGCCAGGTCCGATCCGAGTGCTGCCCGTGTTTGCGCGCTTTCCTGTCCTCAAGAGCTTTCGACTCATTCTGCTGGCCGGGGTCGCCGCAGTTGCGCTCGGCGCCTGCGCCAGCAACCGCGCCAGCATGGCGCAGCCCGATTTCTCCGGCGGCAGCGCCAGCGACACGGCAACGGCCGTCGGCCAGCTGCAGGCCCGCTACAAGGCCAACCCGCGCGACAAGGCGACGATCATCTACTACGCCGCGGCGCTCCGCGGGGCGGGCCAGGCAGAGCAATCGGTCAGCGTGCTCGAGGCCGGGCTCGCCATCTACAAGACCGACATCGACATCAAGCTGGCCTACGCCAAGGCTTTGTCGGCCGCCGGCCGCTTCGAGCAGGCCCTCAACGTCATCGACGATGCGATCAATCCGGCAGCGCCGGACTGGAACGCGCTTTTGGTCAAGGGCGCGATCCTCGACCAGAGCGGGCGCAATGACGAGGCGCGCAACTGCTACAACCAGGCGCTGGTAACCGCGCCGAACGAAGCTTCGCTTGAGGCCAATATCGGCCTCTCCTATGCAATGACCAACGACCTGACGCAGGCGGAGGCGCATCTGCGCAAGGCCACCGGCATGCACGGCGCCAGCAGCCAGATCCGGCAGAACCTGGCGCTGGTGATCGGACTGCAGGGACGATTCGACGAAGCCCGGCAAATGTTCGCCGCGGAACTGCCGGCGGATCAGGTCGAAGCCAACATGAGCTATATCCGCGCCCTGCTGACGCAGCAGAACCGCTGGGACCTGATCAAGGGCGCGACCTGAGGGCTTTGCCGGTCTGGGCCCTACTGGCTTAGGCCCTCCCCGATCGCCCTTGGCCTAGTGGCCGAAGGCGCCGAAACCGCCGGTCTCGATGATCTTGATGATCGCCGGCGAGATGATCACGATGAACAGCACCGGCAGGAAGAACACGATCAGCGGCACCGTCAGCTTGGGCGGCAGCGCGGCGGCCTTCTTTTCGGCTTCCATCATGCGCTGCTCTCGGCCCTCTTCAGCCATGACGCGCAGAGCGGTACCGACCGAGGTGCCGTAGCGATCGGCCTGGATGAGCGCCGTCATCACCGACTTGACGCCGTCGAGACCGGTGCGCTTGCCGAGGTTGTCATAGGCGCGGGTGCGATCCTCGAGGAAGCTCAGCTCCGCGGTGGTGAGGGTGATCTCCTCGGCCAGCGCGATGCTCTGCATGCCGATCTCCTTGGCGACACGCTTGAACGCGTGTTCGACCGACATGCCCGCCTCGACGCAGAGCAGGATCAGATCGAGCGCATCGGGCCACGCCCGCTTGATCGACTGCTGGCGCTTGATGATGCGGTTCTTCAGCAGCAGGGACGGCAGGTAGGCGCCGACGAGGCCGATGAACAGGGCGTAGATGGCGTTGAGGTAGATCGGCTTGTCGGAGAAGACCGTCAGGCTGAGATAGCCGAAGGCAAAGATGAACAGGCCGAAGGGCGTCACGAAGCGAAGGAAGACGAAGGTATTGAGCGGTCCCTGCCCACGATAGCCGGCCCGCGCCAGCTGCTCGACGGTCTTTTCGTCGGCGAACAGCTTTTGCAGATCGAAACGATCGACGATGTTCTTGACGTATTCGCGGTTGGCGACGCGCCGCAAGGTGCGCGGTTCGCCCGAATTGCCGCCGCGCAGGCGGGCCATTTCGTCGCTGCGCATCTTCTCGCGCTCGAGCGCGACGCGCTTGATGCGCTGCTTGATGGTGGTGCCGCCGCCGCCGAGGAATGAGAACCCAAGGGTAAATACGACCGCCGCTGCCGAGATCGCCGCAAGCGCGGCGATCAGGAAGTCCCGGGTCATCAAGCTCTCGATACCGCCCATGATGCCCTCAGAAGTCGAACTGAATCATGCGATTCATGATGAAGATGCCCATGCTCATCATCACCGCCGCGATGCCCAGCCAGATCATGCCGAGCGTCGAGGTGAACAAGGGCAGGAGGTAGGTCGGCGTCGTCAGCGACACGAGGATTGCGACGATGAAGGGCAGCGAGCCGATGATGCCGGCCGACGCCTTGGCCTCGGACGACATGGCCTTGATCTTCTGCTTCATCTTCTTGCGGTTGCGCAGCACCCGCGACAGGTTTCCGAGAGCTTCGGAGAGGTTGCCGCCCGCCTGCTGCTGCACGGTGATGACGACGACGAAGAAGTTGACCTCGGGCAGCGGCGTGCGATCGAACAGCAACTGGATCGCCTCGGTGGTCGACTTTCCCAGGGACTGCTGATCGATGACGCGCTGGAACTCCGACTTGATCGGCTCCTTGGCCTCCTTGGCCACCAGCCGCATCGAATCATTGAGCGGCAACCCGGACTTGACGCCGCGCACGATGGCCTCAACCGCGTTGGGCAGTTCCTCAAGATAGGCGTTCTGGTACTTCTTGCGGCGACGGCCGAGCCACCAGCGTCCACCCAGATAGGCGCCGGCAATACCAAACACCGGCGTGAACAGGATCGGGACCTGGATGAGGTAGCAGAGGACGGCGATCACCACGCCGGCGATGATCTGGTTGCGGATATAGTCGCGCGCCGAGATCTTCATGCCGGCCTGGTAGATCTGGTCCTGAAACGGAACGCGCCGCTTGGCCTTGCCGAGTGCTTCGGTCTGCTGACGCAGCGTCGACTGGATCTGCTTGCGGCGGTCGTCGCGCGTCCGTTGTGCGTCGGCGTTGCGGCGGTTGACCTGGATGTCGCCCTGCAGCGCCTTCATTCGCTTGTCGGCCCGGCTTTGCCCCATCATCTGCGGGACGAAAGCAAAGCCGATGGCCCCGAACCCCACGACCGCCAGCACTACAAAGACCAGGATATTCATTATGACTCAGGTGTTGAGGAGGTTGTGGTGCTCGAGGTTGGACTTCTCCAGCGCCTCGACGAGATTGGCTTCCTCGTTGAAATATTTCGCCCGCTCGTTGAACTGCGGCTTGGTGATCCCAGTCGAGCGATGCCGCCCGACAAGATTGCCATTCTGGTCTTCGCCGATGATGTCGTAGAGGAAGATGTCCTGGGTGACGATGACGTCACCTTCCATGCCCAGCACTTCGGAGATGTGGGTGATGCGGCGCGAGCCGTCGCGCAGGCGCGCGGCCTGAACAATCACATCGATCGACGAGGTAATCATTTCGCGGATGGTGCGCGAGGGCAGCGAATAGCCGCCCATGGTGATCATCGATTCGAGACGCGAGAGAGCTTCCCGCGGCGAGTTGGCGTGGAGCGTGCCCATCGAACCGTCGTGGCCGGTGTTCATCGCCTGCAACAGATCGAAGGCTTCGGGTCCGCGGACTTCGCCCACGATGATCCGCTCGGGACGCATACGCAGGCAGTTCTTGACCAGATCGCGCATGGTGATCTCGCCCTCGCCCTCGAGATTGGGGGGGCGGGTTTCGAGGCGCACGACATGCGGCTGCTGTAACTGCAATTCGGCGGAATCCTCGCAGGTGATGACCCGCTCATCCTTTTCGATGAAGGCGGTGAGGCAGTTGAGCAGCGTCGTCTTGCCCGAACCGGTACCGCCCGAGATCAGCACGTTGGCGCGAACGCGACCAAGGATGCGGAGGACCTCGGCGCCTTCGGGCGAGATCGAGTTGTACTTGACGAGCTGCTGGAGCGTCAGCTTGTCCTTCTTGAACTTACGAATGGTGAGCGCGGCGCCGTCGATGGCCAGCGGCGGGGCGATGACGTTGACGCGCGAGCCGTCCGGCAGGCGGGCGTCGCAGATCGGCGAGCTCTCGTCGACGCGGCGGCCGACCTGACTGACGATGCGCTGGCAGACGTTCATCAGGTGGCTGTCGTCGCGGAAGCGCACGTTGGTGAGCTTCACCTTACCGCCGACTTCGATGTAGCACTTCTGGCTGCCGTTCACCATGATGTCGGAGATGTCGTCGCGCGCCAAGAGTGGCTCGAGCGG
>JANXSI010000037.1 GCA_025352765.1 Devosia sp.
GGTTCCCTCGGCGATCGCGGATGTGGAGAAAACCCCTCATCCGCCCTTCGGGCACCTTCTCCCTCAAGGGGAGAAGGCGGCCACTGAGAGGTTCTGGTGGTGGCAAGCATCCAAAAACCTACAGCCGGCCTTTCCCACCTCCGCGTCAGCTTTAGTGACAGCTTCTATATGGGGCCGGGGCGGGCCGATCTGCTTGAGGGGATTGCCGAGACCGGGTCGATCGCGGCGGCCGGCAAGCGCATGGCGATGAGCTACAAGCGGGCATGGTCGCTGGTGCAGGCGCTGAACGAGGGCTGGGGATCGCCGCTGGTCGAGACGTCGCGCGGCGGGGCCGGGCAGGGCGGGGCGAGCCTCACCGCCGACGGGCAATTCGTGCTCGAGCGCTATCGCGCCATGCAGCAGGCGGCGGCGGCGGCGATCGAGGCCGAGGTGACGTCGGTGCGCCAGCGCAGGGATATGTCCGGCCGGAAATAACGCTTGCCGGGCAGAAGCGGCTTTGCGACAAACCCGATATATCTACGAAAACATATCGGGAGCCTCTCATGCGCGCCTTGCGCCGCCAGTTCATCAGCCTTGCCGCCGCTGTCACAGTGCTGGCCGCTATCGCGCCGGCTGCCGAGGCCGCCACGGTCAGCGCTGCCGTCGCTGCCAATTTCACCAAGGTCGCGACTGAGCTCGCGGCGAAATTTCAGGCCAAGACCGGCGACGAGGTCAAGCTCAGCTTCGGCGCGACCGGCGCGCTCTACACGCAGATCAGCCAGGGCGCGCCGTTCGAGGTGTTCCTCAGCGCCGACGACAAACGCACCAAGACCGCCATCAAGGACGGATTCGGCGTCGAGGGCACGGACTTCACCTATGCCGTCGGCAAGGTCGTGCTCTATTCGCCGACGCTCGACGTGACCGATGGCGCTGCCGTGCTCAACGCCGGCGCCTTCCAGCATCTCGCCATCGCCGACCCCAAGGCCGCTCCTTATGGCGCCGCGGGCATGGCGGTGCTCGACAAGCTGGGGCTGACCGCGACGCTGACGCCCAGGATCGTCACCGGCGAGAACATCACGCAGACGCTGCAGTTCGTCGACACCGGCAATGCCGAACTCGGCTTTGTGGCGCTGAGCCAGGTGGTGGGGAAGCCCGCGACGCAGGTCTGGCTGGCGCCGGCCGGGGACTATCCGGCGATCAAGCAGAACGCCGTCCTGCTGAAGCCCGGCGCCGACGATGCGGCGGCCAAGGCCTTTCTTGACTACCTCAAGAGCCCCGAGGCGATCGCGGTGATCACCGCTGCGGGATACAGCGTGGAGTGAGGCTGCGGGTCACGCTAGACTGAGCCGATGATGACTCTTGCCGAGATCTGGTCGCCCATTGCCCTGACGGCCAGTCTCGCCGCGGTGACGACGGCGCTGCTGCTGCTGATCGGAACGCCGATCGCCTGGTGGCTGGCGCGGACCGAGGCGCGGCTGCGTGAGCCGGTGGCGGCGCTGGTGGCGCTACCGCTGGTGCTGCCGCCGACGGTGATCGGGTTCTACCTCCTGATCGCGCTCGGGCCGAACGGGCCGGGCGGCTGGTTCGCCTCGCTGTGGGGCGCGCGGACGCTGGCGTTTTCGTTCTGGGGCCTCGTCATCGGCTCGATCGTCTACTCGCTGCCCTTCATGGTGCAGCCGATCCGGGTGGCGCTCGAAGCGATCGGCGAGGATCCGCTCGAGGCCGCGGCGACGCACGGGGCCGGTAGCTGGCAGACGTTCTTCAGAGTCGCGGCGCCGCTGGCGCGGAGCGGGTTCCTGACCGGCCTGATCCTCACCTTCGCGCACACGGTCGGCGAGTTCGGCGTGGTGCTGATGATCGGCGGCAATATCCCGGGCGAGACCAAGGTGCTGTCGATCGCCATCTATGATTTCGTCGAGCGCGGCGAGTGGATGAACGCGCACTGGCTGTCGCTGGGCATGGTGCTGTTCGCCTTCGTCGTGGTGACGGCGACGATGCTGGTCGATCGCCGGTTCGGGCGGCTTACGGGGTAGGGAGCTCTATCCCAGCAAATCCGCCAATCGCGCCAGCTCGGCGTTCAGCGCCTCGCGCTGCTTCTTCTTGCGGCCGTGGGTCACGAGGGTTTCGAGCGCGGCCCAGTGGGCGGCGAGCCATTGCTCGACCTGTTCGCCGCGATCGGTGAGGCGGAGCGCCAGCGATCTACCCTCGACCAGACCGCGATCGCTCAGCCGCTGCATATGGCGCGACAGGGCGTCGAGGGGGATGCCGGTTTCTTCGGCGAGTTGCACGACCGTCGCGCTCTTGTGCTCGGCAAGGAGGAGCAGCAGCACGTCGTCGCCCGCCACGAGGCCCTGCTTCAGCATCGGCGCAAGGAAGGCCCGATGCGCCAGTTGCCCCGCCTCGATCAGGCGGTAGAGCGTCGTGCGGTTGCGGGGCTTGGCCATGGGCCCAAAATAGCTGGTTGGCCAAGGCTTTGCGACACGCCGGTCGTTCTATCGTTAACTGAGGAGTGATCAGTCCGGCCGATTGTTCGGCAATTGGGTATGAGTTATGGCTTGCCCATGAGCCAGGATCTCGCGCGCATCCGTGCCTTCGTGCAAGTCTTCGATGCCGGGGGCTTTTCGGCGGCGGCGCGCCAGCATGGGCGCTCCAAGGCGCTGCTCAGCAAATACGTCACCGATCTCGAGGACTATCTGGGCGTGCGGCTGATGAACCGCACGACGCGCAAGCTGAGCCTCACCGAGGCCGGCGAGGCGTACTACCGCGAGGCGAGCCAGCTCTTGCAGCAGCTCGACGACCTCGATGCCTCGATCCTCGACCAGACGGCGGCGCCGCGCGGCCTGCTCAGGGTCTCGGCGGCGCGCAATTTCGGCGAGATGATCCTTGCGCCAGCGATCTTCGCCTTTCTCGCCGATCACCCGGACGTGACGCTCGACCTCAGGCTCGAGGATCGCTTCGTCGATCTGGTGGAGGAGGGGATCGACCTGGCGCTGAGGATCAGCGCGGCCCAGGATTCCTCGCTGATCGCGCGGCGCATCTGCGACATGCAGCACTCGGTGGTGGCATCGCCGACCTATCTTCTGGCGCGCTCGACGCCGCAGCGCCCCGAAGATCTGCGGACGCATTTCTGTATCGTCGACACCAATCTGCAAGGCCAGGCGAACTGGCGCTTCGTCGAGAGCGGGACCACCATCTCGGTGCATGTGGGCGGGCCGGTGCGCGTCAATTCGCCGCTTTCGGCGCGCGACGCCGCGCTCGCCGGCCTCGGGCTTGCCTTATTGCCGGGCTACCTCGCCGACCCAATGATCGCGTCGGGGCAACTGGTGCAGGTCCTGAACGGCTATGTCCAGACAGGTGCCACCTTGCAGGCCGTCTATCCGCATCGCCGGCACCTTGCCGGCAAGGTGCGGGCCCTCATCGACCATCTGGTGAGCTGGTTCGAAGCCCACCCGGTGAGCTAGACCAACGTTCCGGAGCTCCGGGACCTGATTGCCGGCATGGCCGGGACTTGCGCAGGGATAGAATATGCGTCGCCTCTTTGCCGTGCTCGCCGGACTGGCGGCGCTTCTTCCCCTCCCGGCGCTCGCCCATCCTCACATCTTCGTCGACGCCAAGGCGGCCATCACCTTCAACGATGCCGGGCAGGTGGTGTCGATCCACAACACGTGGACGTTCGACAAGGCCTATTCGGCGTGGTCGGTGCAGGGACTCGACACCAACAAGGACGGAGTGGTGACGCGAGAGGAGCTGCAGCCGCTCGCCGACGACAACATGAACGGGCTCGCCGAGTACGAGTACTATACCTTCGCCGGCGAGGGGAACGACCCGAACCTTCCGTTCTCGCACGGCAGCAACCCGACGATCGATGAGGTCGACGGCCAGACGACGCTCAATTTCGATGTGGCGCTGGCGCAGCCCTACAGCATTCGCAAGTCGCTCGAACTGTCGATCAACGACCCCGAATACTATGTGGCGATCAGCTTCAAGGATGCGAGTGCGGTCAGCCTGATCAACGCGCCCAAGACCTGCTCGATCGACATGCAGGCGGGGCACGATATCCCCGATGCCATCGCGGACGAACTCTATGCCATTCCGCCGGACGTGACGAAGCTGCCTCCCGAGCTCGAGCAGGCGCTGCGCGGCACGCAGGGGGCGATCCTCATCAACTGCCCGGGCGGCAGTGCTACGGGCAAGCCAGTGGCGCCGGAAACCGCCGCGACGGTCGAAGCCCCGAGCACGGCGCTCGACGCAGTCAACACGCTTGCTGCGACCGCGCCGTCGGCGTCGCCGGTGCCGGAAAACAACGGCGTGCTGACCGGCAACATCCCGTTCGGCGCGGCGCCGAACGAGCCCGGCCTCAACCTCCCGCGCACCGGCTTTCTCGGCTGGGTGGCGCAAAAGCAGAAGGACTTCTACCTCGAGCTGACGGTGGCGCTGGCCGCGCTCAAGACCGACTGGACGGCGTTCTGGCTGCTGGGGGGGCTCAGCTTTCTCTACGGCATCTTCCACGCCGCCGGCCCGGGCCATGGCAAGGTGGTGATCTCGTCGTACCTTCTCGCCAATGAGGCGCAGGTCAGGCGCGGTATCCTCCTAAGAGTCCGATTCGAAATTATTCGGCATGATTTCCTGATGTTACGAGCCGTCGCGTAAGGAACTGGACGGAGGCGATGAAGAGCCATGCGGTTGCCGAGGCGATGGTTTGCTCGAAGTCCTTGGCGAGACGGCGGTTT
>JANXSI010000090.1 GCA_025352765.1 Devosia sp.
GCCCGAGGCGGCCCAGATGGCCCAGACGATGACGGCGCCGAGAATGGCGCCGCGGGCATTGCCGCTGCCGCCCACGATCAGCATGGCCCAGACCTGGAAGGTGAGGATCGGCTGGTAGTTGTCGGGGGCGATAAAGCCGATGAAGTGCGCCTGCACCGCGCCGGCGAGGCCCATCACGGCGCCGCCGATAGCAAAGGCCTCGAGCCTGAAGCGCAGGGCGTTCTTGCCGAGCGCCACCGCCGCGCCCTCGTCTTCGCGGATCGCCCGCAGCACGCGGCCCCACGGTCCGCGCACCAGCCGCTCGAGCGCCAGATAGACGACCAGCACCACGATGGCGACGACGCCCAGATTGGCAAGGCTGAAAGCGAGAGCGTTGCCGGCAAGGTCGCCGAACGGCCGCGGGATCATGGCAATGCCGAACGGCCCGCCGGTGATCCCCTGGAGGTTAAGGGCGGCAAGCTGCACTGCGACGGCGACGCCGAAGGTCGCAATGGCGAGGTAGTCCGAGCGGAGGCGGATGGTGATGGCGCCGATGATGACGCTGACGAGGCCCGCGGCGAGCGCGGCGCCGATCCAGCCGACGAAGATGGGCAGTTCGAGGCCGCCGATGCGGTCCTGCACGGCGGGGGCGGTCAGCAGGGCGGAGGTATAGGCGCCGATGGCAACGAAGCCGGCGACGCCGACATTGAACACGCCGGTCTGGCCCCATTGCAGGTTGAGCCCGAGGCACATGATGGCAAAGCTCAGCGCCATGGTGAGAAAGAACGCCGCGTAGGCGAGGAGCTCGGGGGTCATGCGAGCCGTCCGAAGAGACCCTGCGGCCTCAGCAGCAGCACGGCGACGAGAATGAAGAACGACACGGCGGCGCGCCATTCGGCGCCGATGAACATGACCGTTGCCGCCTCCGCGAGGCCGACGATGAGTCCGGCCAGCATGGCGCCGGGGACGCTGCCAATGCCGCCGAGGATCGCGGCTGCGAACAGTGGCAGCAGCAGGTCGAGCCCCATCTGCGGGCGGATCTGGATGACGAGGCCGGCCATGACGCCGGCGAGCGAGGCGAGGGCGCCGCCCATCAGCCAGACCACCCGCACCACCGCGCGCACGTCGACGCCAGCGATGCCGGCGAGATCGGGGTTCTCGCTCACGGCGCGCATCGAGCGGCCGATGGCGGTCCGGGTCAGCATCAGATGGACGCTAACCACGGTGACGGCGGCGACGCCGAGGAGCAGCAACTGGTCGGGCGTCGCCCGCGCCCCGAGACCGAGCTTCATGGCGATCTGCAGCGACGAGGTGAAGTAGGCGGGCTTGGAGGTCGCGAGGAATTCGAGCAGGGCCCGCAGCGTCAGCGCCGCGCCGAAGCTGGCCATGACGAGCACGATGGCGGCGCTGCCGCGCCGGCGCAGCCGCCCGAACAGCAGGGCATCGACCAACAGCGTCAACAGGCCCGTGAGGATAGCCGAAGCGATCGCCGCGATCACCAGCGACCAGCCGAACGAGAACGGACCGAGCGGGGCTGCGAGCGGCGCGTAGAGCATGGTGAGGGCACTGCTGACGGCAAGCGCCGCATAGGCGCCCCAGCTGATGAACTCGCCGTGGGCGAAGTTGGAGAATTTGAGGATCGAGTAGGTGAGGGTGATGCCGATGGCCCCCAGCCCGATCATCGATCCGGCGACCAGTCCGTCGATCAGCGGTTGCGCGTTCATGCTGCCGCCTCGCCGCGTGTGCCGAGAAAAAGCTCGTAGAGGCGGGGGCTGTCGCGCAGCTCGGCCGCGGGGCCGTGATGGCGGATGCGGCCCTCGACCAGCACCACCGCGGTGCGGGCGACGGCGAGCGCGGCGCGGACGTTCTGCTCGACCAAGAGGATCGAAACGCCCTGTGCGTTGATGCGGGTCAGGGTGGCAAACACATCGGCCACCATCTTGGGCGAGAGGCCGGCCGAGGGCTCGTCAAGGATCAGCACGCTCGGCTCGACCACCAGCGCCCGGGCGATGGCGAGCATCTGACGCTGGCCGCCCGACAGCCGCCCCGCGGGCATCCGGGGGCGCGACGCGAGATCGGGGAACATCGCGTACATGGCGTCGACGCGCGGCCGCCGCAGC
>JANXSI010000100.1 GCA_025352765.1 Devosia sp.
CTGGATGCCGACGCCCATGAACAGGCCGGTGAGGAAGTCGTTGACGCGCACGGCGAGCGACATGATGTCGTCGAGCTCGGGCGGGGTCGCCCAGCCGAACGCCGTGATGTGCTCTTCCGACACCATCGGGTCGTTGAGCGCGTCGTCCTTGTAGTAGAACTCGATGATCGAGCGCGGCAGCTGCGTGCCGGCCTCGAGGCCGAGGCGCTTGACCAGCGAACCGGCGGCGACGTTGCGCACGACGATCTCGAGCGGGATGATCTCGACTTCCTTGATCAGCTGCTCGCGCATGTTGATGCGGCGGATGAAGTGGGTCGGAATGCCCAGGGTATTGAGCTTGCTGAAGACGTACTCGGAAATGCGGTTGTTGAGCACGCCCTTGCCGTCGATGATTTCGTGCTTGGCGCCATTGCCGGCAGTGGCATCGTCCTTGAAATACTGGACGAGCGTGCCGGGCTCCGGACCCTCATAGAGGTCCTTGGCTTTACCCTCGTAAATTTTCCGCCGACGGTTCATGGGAGGTAACATCCTGGATATCTGGACCGGTTTGGGGAGTTTGGCCGTTCATGCGCCAGAAGCGCCCGGTAAAGCAAGCTGTTTCGGCCCTCTGCCGGGCCCCCGGCGATTCCCCCAATCGGTTGAGTTAGTTAGGAAGATCTTCTCGCAGGGCCCCGTTCGGCGGCCCGTTGATTAAGTCCCGTTTACCCACTATCTCCTCTCACAGAGGGCGCTTGGGGCGCCGGTTGCGACATGGCGGAGACAAGACATGGCCCAGTTTGACGATCGTGAAAAAGGCCAGGAAGCCAAGTTCGCCCATGACAGCGAACTGAAGTTCAAGGCGGAAGCCCGCCGCAACAAGCTTCTGGGCCTGTGGGCCGCCGAGCACATGGGGCTCAGCGACGTCCATGCCAAGGAATACGCCGCCGAGGTCGTCTCGGCCGATTTCGAGGAAGCCGGCGAGGAAGACGTTTTCCGCAAGGTCTCGGCTGACCTCAAGGCCAAAGGCGCCTCGGTCTCCGACGACATGATTCGCAAGAAGATGGCCGAACTCACCATCACCGCCCGCGACCAGATCCTCACAGAAGGCTGAGGCTAGCCGGCCTTCGGCTGGCCTATTCCGGCGTGTGATAAGCCGCGAGGCGGCCCGCGCCGGACCCGATCTCGCTCCACTCGGCTGCGCCAAAGTCGATGACGGCGAGGGCTGCCGTGGGGAACTTGGCCGCCAGTCTCGTCAGCGCCAGCTCGTCGCCCGACGGGGCGAGGCTTTGTGCCAACTCCTCGATCGCGGGGTTGTGGCCGATCAGCAGCAGCGAGCGCGCGGTGCCGCCCCATTGCCGGATGAGGCCCAGCAGGTCGTCAGCGCTGGCTTCGTAGATGCCGCGGGTCAGCCGCACCGTCATCTCATGCCGGAAATGCGCCAGGAGATACGCCAGCGTCTCGCGCGTCCGCTGCGCGGTCGAGCACAGCACCAGCTCCGGCAGGAAGGCCTCGTCGGTCATCAGGTGACCCATGGCTGTCGCCGAGAGATGCCCCCGTTCAGCCAGCGGCCGGTCGAAATCGGCCATTCCGGGCTCGGCCCACGACGATTTGGCGTGGCGCAGCAGGTAGAGGCGGAGCCCGCTCACGCCTTGAGCCTTTTCATCAGTTCGGCGAACATAAGCAGGCCCTCCGGCCAGGGGCCGTGGCCTGAGGCTGTGTTGATGTGCCCGGCTTCACCAGCCGGCTGGAAATCGGCGCCCCAGTCGGCGGCAAAGCCACGCGCCCGGTCGAGGCTGACCAGCGGGTCGTTGCTCGAGGCGATGACCAGCGACGGAAAGGGGAGGGGATGGGTCGGCGGCTTGAACGGCAGCGCTTCTGGCGGCAGGTCCGGCCCGTCGAAATCGGGCGGCGAGACAAGGAATGCGCCCCGCACCTTGGTGTCGGCCAGCGTCTGTGCCGCCAGCACGATCGCCCCCACCGACAGCGAGTGCCCGATCAGAACCACCGGGCGGGTCGAGTAGAGGATCTCCTGGTGGATCCGGGCGATCCAGTCGGCGAGCACCGGCTGGTCCCAGTTCTCCTGCTCGATGAAGCGCGCCGTCGACATCCGCTCGCCCCAGCGCCGCTGCCAGTGCCCCGGCCCGGAATTGCCTAGCCCCGGCGCGATCAGGATATCGGCTTCGGAGATCTTCATGACCGATCGGCCCGGGTGCGGAAGAA
>JANXSI010000186.1 GCA_025352765.1 Devosia sp.
CAAGCCCGTTGAGGGCCTTCTCGAGACCCGGGCCGATGCCGTTGATTTGCTTGAGATTGTCGGCAGGACCGGCAGCCGCTTCGAACATCGTCTTGGGGCCGTCGGCGCCACCGGAGGTCTTGCCGCCATCGATCTTGCCCGCCGGCGATTCTGAGCCGGTTGCCGTCTCGCGCATCGCCCGGTTCGGCTCGCCATTGGCGTTCGCCGCGACATCGGCGGCCTTGCGTTCACCTTCGGCCTTGCCCTCGGATACCTTGGGCGAATTCGGCGGCCCCTTCAGTGCGGGGGCGGACTCCTCCGCCGTCTCGCTGCCCTTGCCCTTGTTGGTGGGTTCCTGCGCAGCGGCGGGCGCCACCGGTGCAGCGGCAGCCGGAGCGGAGGGGGCTGCCGGTGCGGGAGCAGCAGGTGCTGCCGCCGGAGCCGGTGGCGGCGGGAAGGGCTTGTAGGTGCGCTTGGCGGTCGGCGCTTCGAGCAAACTGGTCCGGCCGCCTTCGGCCCCCGCGTTCTCGCGCTTGATCTGGGTTCCGACGGGCACCGACGTGCCGTTGCCGGCGCGGAAGCTCTCGACGATCGCTTCGAAGCTCTCGACGGTCAGATCCTCGTAGGTATCGTCGCCGATCATGATCATCGGCGCGTTGACGCAGGCCCCGAGGCACTCGGCCTCTTCCCAGCTGAGCTTGCCGTCGGCGGAAACTTCCAGCGGGTCATGCGCGATCTTGTGCTGGCAGACCTCGATCAAATCGCCGGCGCCGCGCAGCATGCACGGCGTCGTGCCGCAGACGATGATGTGGGCTTCCGAACCGACGGGCTTGAGCAGAAACTGCGTATAGAACGTCGCGACTTCGAGCACGCGGATATAGGCCATGCCGAGCAGGCGGCCAACCGCCTCGATGGCAGCACGGCTCAGCCAGCCCTGCTGCTCCTGGGCACGCCACAGGATCAGGATCACGGCAGACTGCTGCCGGCCGGCCGGATAGCGGGCGATGACTTTCTCGGCCCACGCCTGGTTCTCGGACGTGAACGCAAAGCTCGCGGGTTGGACGGCATCGGCGGCAAGACGGCGGACGGACATTAGCGATCGACCTCACCGAACACGATATCGAGCGAACCGAGGATGGCGCTGACGTCGGCCAGCATGTGTCCGCGGGTCAGAAAATCCATGGCGCTGAGGTGCGCAAAACCGGGCGCCTTGATCTTGCAGCGATAGGGTTTGTTGGTCCCGTCGGCGACGAGGTAGACGCCGAATTCGCCCTTGGGCGCCTCGACCGCGCAATAGACCTCGCCCGCCGGCACCTTGAAGCCCTCGGTGTAGAGCTTGAAGTGATGGATCAGCGCTTCCATCGACTGCTTCATCTCGCCCCGCTTGGGCGGCACGACCTTGCCGTCGGTGGAGGAGACGGGCCCCTGCCCCTTGGGCGAATTGAGCAGGTCGAGCACCTGCTTCATGATGCGGATCGACTGGCGCATCTCGTCCATGCGGACGAGGTAGCGGTCGTAGCAATCGCCGTTCTTGCCGACCGGAATGTCGAACTCGAGCTGGTCGTAGCACTCGTAGGGCTGCGCCTTGCGCAGGTCCCATGCGGCGCCCGAACCACGGATCATGACGCCCGAAAAGCCCCACTTCCAGGCATCTTCGAGCGACACAATGCCGATGTCGGCGTTGCGCTGCATGTAGATGCGGTTGCCGGTCATCAGGCCTTCGAGATCGTCGAGCACCTTGAGGAACGGATCGCAGAACGCCCCGATGTCATCGATCAGCGCCTGCGGCAGGTCCTGGTGGACGCCGCCCGGACGGAATAGGCGGCATGCATGCGGCTGCCCGAGGCGCGCTCGTAGAACACCATGAGCTTTTCGCGCTCGTCAAACCCCCAGAGCGGCGGCGTCAGCGCGCCGACATCGAGCGCCTGCGTGGTCGTATTGAGGATGTGGCTGAGGAGCCGGCCGATCTCCGAATACAGCACCCGGATCAACTGGCCGCGGAAAGGCACTTCGAGCCCCAGCAGCTTTTCGACCGCGAGACAGAAGGCATGTTCCTGGTTCATCGGCGCGACGTAGTCGAGCCGGTCGAAATACGGCACCGCCTGGAGGTACGTCTTGGTTTCGATCAGCTTTTCGGTGCCGCGATGCAGCAGACCAATATGCGGATCGACGCGCTCGACGACTTCGCCGTCGAGCTCGAGCACGAGGCGAAGCACACCGTGGGCGGCAGGGTGCTGCGGCCCGAAATTGATGGTGAAATTTCTGACGTCGGCTTCAGCCATCACGAACTCTTCTTTTCGTCGCCGGGGAGCACGTAGTCCGTGCCCTCCCACGGGCTCAGATAGTCGAACTGGCGGAATTCCTGGGCGAGCTTCACCGGCTCGTAGACGACGCGCTTGCGCTCTTCGTCGTAGCGCACTTCGACATATCCGGTGGTCGGGAAGTCCTTGCGCAGCGGATGCCCGTCGAACCCGTAGTCCGTCAGGATTCGGCGCAGGTCCGGGTGGCCCGAGAACAGGATTCCATAAAGGTCGTAGGTCTCTCGTTCGAACCAGTCGGCGCCTGGAAACACCGGCGTGATCGAGGGCACGGGCGTCTCGTCGTCGGTGCGCAGCTTCAGCCGGATGCGGTTGTTATTGGTCGGGCTCAGCAGGTGGTAGACCACTTCGAACCGCTCATCGCGATCCGGATAGTCGGCACCGCAGACGTCGACGAACGAAATGAAGCGGGTCCCCGCATCGTCATGCAGCAGCCGCACGGCATCGACGATGGTCTCGCGATGCACCCGCACCGTGAGTTCGCCGAAGCTGATCGAATGCTCCGCAATGCGGTCGCCCAAAAGGGCCGCCACGCGCTCGGCGAGCGCCTGGATCGGCGTAAGGCTCAGATCGTCCACCATGCCGCGCCCTATCGCTCGATCGTGCCGGTACGGCGAATCTTCTTTTGCAGAAGCAGCAGGCCGTAAAGCAGCGCCTCGGCCGTCGGCGGGCAGCCCGGAACGTAGATGTCGACCGGAACCACCCGGTCGCAGCCGCGCACCACCGAGTACGAGTAGTGGTAGTACCCGCCGCCGTTTGCGCACGAGCCCATCGAGACCACGTAACGCGGCCCCGGCATCTGGTCGTAGACCTTGCGGAGGGCGGGCGCCATCTTGTTGGTCAGCGTGCCCGCGACGATCATCACGTCGGACTGGCGCGGCGAGGCGCGTGGCGCGAGGCCGAAGCGCTCAACGTCGTAACGCGGCATCGACATCTGGATCATCTCGACGGCGCAGCAGGCGAGCCCAAAGGTCATCCACATCAGCGAACCCGTGCGGGCCCAGTTGATCAGCTCGTCGGTCGAGGTGACGAGGAAGCCCTTGTCGGCCAGCTCGTTGTTGATCTCGACGAAATAGGGATCGTCCGAGCCGATCGGCTTGCCGGTCCGCGGGTCGAGGACGCCCTTGGGCGCCGGAGCGATGAGGGTCTCGGTCAATCCCATTCGAGCGCCCCTTTACGCCATTCGTAGACGAAGCCGACGGTGAGCACGCCGAGGAAGATCATCATCGACCAGAAGCCGAACACGCCCACGTCCTTGAAAGCCATCGCCCACGGGAACAGGAACGCCACTTCGAGGTCGAAGATGATGAACAGGATCGCCACCAGGTAAAATCGGACGTCGAACTTCATGCGAGCGTCATCGAACGCATCGAAGCCACATTCGTATGCGGAAACTTTCTCGGGATCGGGACTCTTCACCGCGATGATGAAGGGGGCCACGAGGAGCGCCAGGCCGATGAGGCCGGACAAGCCGACGAAGAGCACTATCGGCAGGTAGTTGCTGAGCAGATCGTTCATTCTGCGGGCCTATGTCGGGCCGCAAGGGCGGCCGAAGCGTGCGGTCCAAGGGGCAATGATGGGCCTCTTGGGCGGCACCGGTTCTGTGCCACGGGCTTAGCCCACCCCCCTGCCCGATTCAAGGAAAACAAAACCTGATAGACGCGCTCATCTTAGAGCGTACACGCTGGGCTCTGCACTCCCCCCGGAAGCGAAAAAGCCCCGCTTTCGCAGGGCTTTCCGTGCATGGGATCGTGGCGGCCTGAAAGGCTAGTCCATGTGCCAGATGAGGCCAACAGTCGCGCGCGCCACGGTCGGGGCGTTGCCGAAGAAGCCGATTCCCTGCAGGTCGCCGCGCACGCCGATGTTGCTGGTGAGTCCCATTTCGGCGCCGCCGCCGAAAGCGTAGACCGGAGCCCCGTTTAGGAAGCCCGCACCGACATCGCCATAGGCCATCGTATTGTCGGAGACGAAGCCGCCCACGCGGCCGAGGGCCAGGGCGTCGTAGGCGGTGATTCCGCCACCGGTCCAATAGCTATCGCCTTGGAATTCGACACCGGCGATGATCCCGTCGGTGACCGCGAAGTTGGCACCGACGACCACCCCAAGATTGCCGTAGAGCGTGTTTGCGACGGACGCGCCGGCGGTGGCCCCGAGATACAGGCCATCGAACTTGAAGAGCTGGCTCGAATAGATCGGGTCGGCGGGCTGCAGGAGGTCGGCGGCCTGCGCGGCCGAGGCCAATGAGACCGCCAGGGCGGCGCCGGCCAGAAGTGAGTGCGCGAGATTCATGGGGGTCCCCTTGGTGGTCAGATCGATTTCGGGGATTTTGCGCGCCTTGGCCGTCTCAGACAATTAGCCTCAAAGTTTAATCATCTCATAGGCTTAACGGTTGGTTACCGACATTAGCCACCCACAAAAGCAAAGGGCTCCGCCAAGCGGAGCCCCTCGTGTCTTCCCGTGACGCCGGGAGAGACGTTCTCAGAAATGCCAGTTCACGCCAACCTTCACGGCAGCCGAATTCTCGGCCGACGAGGTGAGGTCGAAATTGTACTGGCCTTCGATCTTCAGACCGACGTTCTGGGCCACGGCGAATTCGACGCCGGCACCGAGCGGAACGTAGAAGCTGGAGGCGCTCTTCGTGCCGAGACCGGAGAAGGCATACAGGATCGCCGAGTCGGAGATCACACCACCGACGCGACCGGTGATCTGGGCCGACGCCGTCATCGGGATACCAACGGTACCTTCGATTTCGCCACCGAGCAGAATGCCGCTCATCGTCGTCTGCACGCCCAGGTCACCACCGATGGCGAAGGCGTTCGGGCCGGTCTGGCCCTGCAGGAAGATACCGCCATAGGCGCCATCCCAGGTGAAGCTATTGTCGATGATCGGAGCCGACGTCGTCGGAGCTTCAACCATCAGATCGGCAGCGAAAGCAGCCGAGGAGAACGCAGCCGTGGCCGCGGTGGCGAGCAAGGCAAGCTTGAGAGAACGCATTGTGTATTCCTTTGTCTGTCTACAGTCGGAGCCAGCTTGGGAGCCGCTGGTTCCGAGAACCCCTATTTAACGCCGGCAATGCCTAAACAATACCGCCCCCGCCCCGTTTTAGTCATCCATGTGCCCCATCTGCCACACTTGTGGTAAGAGGGTAACTCCTTGTTAAACATATCGAAACTGAACGTTGCCTGAACAAAGCCACAGTTCCCTCGAAGTTGTGATCGCACCTAGAAATGGAAGTTCGCCCCGAGGGTGAACTGTTCCTTCGGATTCGCGCCCGCCAGGGGAATCGCATGCAGGTAGCGCGCTTCCAGCGAGACGTTGTCGGCGACCGCAAGAGAGACGCCGGCCCCGATCAGCGCGTCTGTTTCATTGGGCACGCCCAGATCCGTTCCGAGGCCCGCGGCGCCGTAAAGGATGATGTCGTCGGTGGCGGCGAGCCCCACCTTGCCGATGGCCTGGATGTAGGAGGTGGAGCCGATGCCACCGGTGAGGCCCTGATAAGAAACTTCAGCCCCGACCAGCACGAACTCGAATCGCGCATCGACGCCAAGGTCGACGCCAAGGCCGAACTGGGTGCCGCCCACCGGACTGGCCTGGGTGACGCCGTAGACGCCGGCGTAAAAGCCGTTCCAGTCGAAGCCCGCATCGGCAACGGGGAGAGATTCGTTTGCCGACGTCGGCAAGGTCAGAAGATCGGTCGCCTTTGCCGCGACAGGCGCGGCGGCGATCAGCCCGGTGATCAAAAGTGTTCTGAACAGGCGCATTGCCGTTCCCCTAGTCATTCGCATCGATAACGGCGGCCCGCTCGCCCAGTTCCGTGAGCCCCATTCCCGTCGCAGACCGGATCCGCAGCACGTGGAACAACGCTCCACCAGCGTGGGAGAGCCGCAGATTCCTTGGATTTTGTGGGGGCATTGGGCCGCCCTGGCGGCAACAATAAGGCACGCCCAGAGTGTGGCGATTCCGCCACAGTCGCGCCCCGATCGCATCGGAGCATTGACCATTAACGGCGGTGACCTCTGGCGAGGCGGAACGATCAGCGCATTTTGGGGAAATGGCGCGAGAGACGGGGCTCGAACCCGCGACCTTCGGCGTGACAGGCCGACGCTCTAACCAACTGAGCTACTCCCGCAGCGGCGAAGCAGAGCCCCGCGCAACGTGGCGTCCGTGTAGCGGCGGCTGGGGGGCAAGTCAAGCGCATGTGACGCTTCAATCGCGCTGCGGGCCGATCTTTTCCAAGCTCGGTTCCGACGCAGATTTCGGGACCGATGGGAACCCCGGACCAGGCGTCACGCGGAGCGCCGACAGACCGATCTCGATCCGCGCGGAAACATAAAGCTGAGGGGGGCCGAGGTCCCGTCGTGGACGCGCTCGAGTGCCGCTCGGCGCGCGCCTCAAGCTGGTCTGCCAAGCCGAAACGCGCAAGCGCGTAGGCTGGTGGGCGGTGACGGTCTCGAACCGCCGACCCTCTCGGTGTAAACGAGATGCTCTACCAACTGAGCTAACCGCCCGTCCGTAGACGGCGCCGAGTACCTAGGGCGTCCAGGCCGATGCGTCAACGGCAGGCGCGATGCGGGGGGCCACAAACAGATCGGCCCCGCTGCCCGGAGGCAAGCGAGGC
>JANXSI010000189.1 GCA_025352765.1 Devosia sp.
ACGCGGCCGCCGGTGACCTGACCGACAAGACCAAGAACCCGGCGATCGCCGGCAATGTCGGCATCGTCGCGCCGCCGGCCGGCCCCGAAGGCCGGGCGGACCACATTCACGGGCTGGGCCTTGGCCTCAACAAGAACGCTAAGAACAAGCCGGGCGCCGTGAAGTTCCTGCAGTGGCTGTCGACCGAAGAGGCGGCCTTGCTCTACGCCAAGAATGGCGGTTCACCGGCGCTGGCGCCGGATGTCGTCGCCAAGATCGCGGCGGATCGTCCGGATCTCGTGCAACTGGGGCAGTTCGCTGGCGCCTATGGCTACGTGATGAACGGCGGTACCTCGGCCAACGCGCTCTCGGTCTATGAACTGCAGGCCAAGGAGTTCACCGGCTACTGGTCCGGCCAGGAGACCCTTGACCAGGCGCTTGCCAATGCCAAGGACGGCATGGCGAAGCTCCTGAAGTAAGGCGCTCGGCGCGGGCGGGTCATCCTGTCCGCGCCTCCAGACTCCCCAACACCGAAGGTCCTTCATTGGCGTCCCGCACCGTCCCCCTGCACGTTCTCTCCGGCGCCGAACGACGGCAACGCCGCGAGTGGCGGTTGCTGTCGACGCCACTGGTTGTCTTCCTGCTGCTGTTTCTTGGCTTCCCAACGATTCTCGATGTCGTCTACAGCCTCTCGCAGGTGACCTTCGAAACGCTCCGCACACCGACCATCTCCGGAGTCGAGAATTATGGCGAGGTCATCGCCGATGGTGCCTTTTGGTCGGCCTCCTGGTTTTCCCTCCGCTTCGGGCTGATCACCGCCGCCGCCGAGTGCCTCATCGGACTGTTCCTTGCGATCTTCCTGTCGCCCCTGATCGCCAAGCGCTCGGCGCTGATGGCGCCGCTGATGCTGCCCCTGATGGTGGCGCCGGCCATGGTCGGGCTGATGTATCGTCTGGTGCTGCACGAGTTCGTCGGCCCGGTGCCGTATTATCTCTACGCCCTGTTCGGCAACAGTCCGACATTCCTCGGCGCCGACACTGCATTCTGGACGCTCTGCGTGGTCGAGACCCTGCAGTGGACCCCGTTCGCCCTGCTGCTGTTCTACACCGCTTTCCAGGCGATCCCCGAGGAAGCACAGCAGGCAGCGCAGCTCGACGGCGCGTCCAAATGGCAGTTGCTGACCCTGATCGATCTGCCCTTGATGGCCCCGACCATCGGCGTTGCCGTCTTCATCCGCTTCATCGACGGGTTCCGGGTGTTCGACAATGTCTACACCCTGGTCGGCAGCGGACCGGGCGGCTCGACCACGTCGTTGTCGATCTACATCTACGAGGCCTTCTTCAAGCAGGGCGCCATCGGCAAGGCGATTGCCGCCTCGATCCTGCTGTTCATCGGATCGCTCGTCATACTGATGGCGATCGGCTGGCTGAGCGGCCGACGTACCGAGGCGTCGTCATGATCCGATCCCTGCGCTGGATTGTTTACGTCGTCGCCGTTCTGGTGCTCAATTTCCCGGTCATCGTCACCCTCGTTACCTCGTTGAAGTCGGGCGGCGAGCTTTCGGTCAACCCGGGTCTGTGGATCAACCAGCCAACGCTCGACAACTACCTGTCGGTGCTGCAGGTCAGCGACCGGCTCAACATCTACGGCTACCTCGTCAACAGCCTGATCGCGTCCTCGATCGGGGCTTTGCTTGCGATTCTGCTGGCCTTTCCGGCGGCCTATGCCATCGCCCGCGGATTCTTCGGCCGGCGTCTGCTGCTGCCGGCCATCGTCAATTTGCGCGCCGTGCCGCTGATCATCTTCGCCATCCCGATCTACATGATGTTCCAGTGGCTGGGCCTGCTCGACACCCAGCCCGGCCTCGGCATCATCCTGACCATCGTCAATTTACCCCTGGCCCTGGTGGTGCTGGTGAATGCGATCGCCGATCTGCCGATCGAACTCGACGAGGCCGCCAAGATCGACGGTGCGGGTACCTTCCAGATCATGACCGTCATCATTCGCCCGCTGGTTCAGCCTGCGATCGTCACCTGCGCCATTTTCGGCTTCATCACGGCCTGGAACGAGTTCCTGTTCGGCCTGATGCTGACGACCAACCATGCCGTTCCGGTCACCGTTGGAGCTTCGTTCTTCTTTGCCGCCAGCGGTGGGGGCGTGCAATGGGGACTGGCATCGGCGGTCATGATCGTCGGGGCGTTGCCGCCGGCGGTCCTTGGGTTGCTGATGTACCGGCAGATCAGCGGTTCGCTGACTGCTGGTGCGGTCAAGGGCTGATCCGCTGTGTTTGCGTCGGTCGAGGCGCTAGGCGGCGGAGGCGGCAGCTTCGGTCTTGAGCGCGATGCCCAGATCCTGACGCAGACGATCGATCAGCAGCCGCACCTTCGGCGACAGGTGGCGCGGCTGGGAGTGCACGGCCCAGATGGGTTCGTCGGCGCGGCGGAACGGCTCCAGCACCGGCGTCAGCCGCCCGGTGGCGATGGCATCGGACACGTAGAAGGCGGGCAACTGGCAGATCCCCAGCCCCGCGACGGCCGCTTCGGTAACGGCAAGGCCGCTGTTGCAGCGCCAGCGAGGGCGTGGGTGAATGACCATGTCCTTGCCGTTGACCGTAAAGTGCCAGACCGTCGCTGTGCCGACGAGGCAATCATGGTCCGCGAGCTGGGCCGGACTTGGCGGCGATCCGCGCCGCTCGAGATAGTCCGGGGCGGCGGCCACCAGCAGCCGGCGGGTGCCGATGCGCGTCCCCAGCAAAGACGAATCGACGAGGTTGCCGGTGCGGATGGCGAGGTCGTAGCCTTCGCCCACCAGGTCGACCAGCCGGTTGGAGAGATCGAGCGTGATCTCGAGCTGGGGGTGCTCGACCGCGAAGTCGCGCACGATCGGCGCGATGAAGCGCTCGCCGATGCCGACCGAGCAGGTGATCCGGAGTTCGCCGCTGGCAATCGTGCCGCCGCTTGCCGCGGCCATCGTCTCGTCGCGGTCCTGGATCAGCCGGCGTAGCGGATCGAGCAGGCTGCGGCCGGTCTCGGTGAGCGTTACCTTGCGGGTGGTGCGCAGCATGACCTGAAGCCCGAGCCGGCTTTCGAGGCGCTGCACGGCCCGGCTCACATGCGAGGTCGAGACCCGGAGCGAACGGGCGGCGCCCTGGAAGCTACCGGTCACCGCCACGGCCACGAACTCCTCGATGCCATCCCAATCGCGCATCTATTGTCCCCGTTCTGCAATGATCTTTTGCACAATCGGCATTTTGTCCCTGTTCGGCAATCCCCGATACTGCTCCAAAGACGTCTGCGCCGACGCAGAGCGCATGGGGGGAGATCGCAATGAAGACGCGTGCCGCAGTCGCGTTCGCAGCCGGAAGGCCGCTTGAGATCGTCGAGGTGGACCTCGAAGGGCCGAAGGCCGGCGAGGTGCTGATCGAGATCAAGGCCACGGGTATCTGTCACACGGACGAGTTCACGCTGTCGGGCGCCGACCCTGAAGGCCTGTTTCCCTCGATCCTTGGCCACGAGGGCGCCGGCGTCGTGCTCGAAGTCGGACCTGGGGTCACCAGCCTCAAGCCAGGCGACCACGTCATTCCGCTCTATACCCCCGAATGCCGCGAATGCCCGTCCTGCCTCAGCCGCAAGACCAACCTCTGCACCGCCATCCGCGCGACGCAGGGCAAGGGGCTGATGCCCGATGGCACCACGCGGTTCTCGTACAAGGGCCAGCCGATCTATCACTACATGGGCTGCTCGACCTTCGCCAACCACACGGTGATGCCGGAAATCGCCGTCGCCAAGATCGATCCCAAGGCGCCGTTCGACAAGGTGTTCTACATCGGCTGCGGTGTCACCACCGGCGTCGGCTCGGTGCTCAACACCGCAAAGGTCGAGCAGGGCGCGTCGGCCGTGGTGTTCGGCCTCGGCGGCATCGGGCTCAACGTCATCCAGGGCCTCCGGATGGCGGGCGCCGACATGATCATCGGCGTCGACCTCAACGACAAGAAGCAGGCCTGGGGCGAACGGTTCGGCATGACGCACTTCGTCAACCCGACGAAGATCGAGGGCGATATCGTCGCGCATCTGGTGAACATGACCAAGCGCGGTGCCGACCAGATCGGCGGCGCCGACTACACCTTCGATTGCACCGGCAACGTCACCGTCATGCGCCAGGCGCTCGAGGCCAGCCACCGCGGCTGGGGCAAGTCGGTGGTCATCGGTGTCGCCGGCGCCGGCAAGGAGATCGCGACCCGGCCGTTCCAGCTGGTCACCGGGCGGATCTGGATGGGCACGGCCTTCGGCGGCGCCCGCGGCCGCACCGATGTGCCCAAGATCGTCGACTGGTACATGTCGGGCAAGCTCGAGATCGATCCGATGATCACCCACTCGCTGCGGCTCGAGGACATCAACAAGGGTTTTGAGCTGATGCATTCGGGCGAGTCGATTCGCTCGGTAGTGATCTACTGATGGAGGTTGTCAGCCGCCAGACCGTCTTCGGCGGCACGCTGCGGTTCCTCCGCCACGACAGCCGGGCGACCGGAACGCCGATGGTGTTCTCGATCTTCGTGCCGCCGGGGGCCGGACCGTTCCCGGTGCTCTACTGGCTCTCGGGGCTCACTTGCACGGCGAACAATTTCAACGAGAAGGCAGGCGCCTATCGGGTTGCTGCCGAACTCGGGCTGGTCATCGTCGCGCCGGACACCTCGCCGCGCGGCGCGGAGGTCGCCGATGATCCGGCCTACGATCTCGGCCAGGGCGCGGGCTTTTATGTCGATGCCACCGAGGCGCCCTGGGCGCCGCATTTCCGTATGGAGAGCTATGTCACCGACGAGCTGATCGGCGTGGCCGAAGCCGAGGCGCCGGGCTCGGGCGCCCGCAGCATCTTCGGCCATTCGATGGGCGGGCACGGCGCCCTGACGCTGGCGATGCGCCATCCCGGCCTCTACCGTTCGGTCTCGGCCTTTGCGCCGATCGCCTCCCCCAGCAGCTGCCCCTGGGGCCGCACGGCCTTCGCCGCCTATCTCGGACCCGACGAGAGCCTGTGGTCGGCACACGATGCGAGCCTCTTGATGGCCGCCGGCAAGGCGCGCGATCTCGGCGCGATCCTCGTCGACCAGGGACTGGCCGACGGCTTTCTCGCCGAGCAGTTGCAGCCCGACAAGCTGGTGCTCGCCGCCGATGTCGGCGGCGCGGCCCTGACCTTGCGGCGACAGGCGGGGTACGACCACAGCTATTATTTCATCCAGAGCTTCATGGAGGATCACCTCGCGTTCCACGCCGAACGGCTCAGCGCGCGGTAAGAGGCGAAGCAAACAGGGAGGATGCAATGACTGGAACAACGATACACCCCGCGCTCGATGGCGGCGTCAAGCCGGGCAGCGACAGCTTTGCCGGCGGCGTCCTGCGCTGCGCCTGCACCGATCGCCCGGTGCGGGTCGAGGCCGCGGCTCAGGTCGCTCACAACCACGCCTGCGGCTGCACCAGGTGCTGGAAGCCGTCGGGCGCCACCTTCTCGGTCGTTGCCGTGGTGCCGACTGACAAGGTCAAGGTGCTCGAGAACGGCGACAAGCTGAAGGTCGTCGACCCGAGCGCGCTGATCCAGCGCCACGCCTGCACCGCCTGCGGCGTCCACCTCTACGGACCCGTCACGCGCGCGGGCCACGGCTTCGAGGGGCTGAGCTTCATCCACCCCGAGCGGTTCGAGACACCCGGTGCCGCGGCCCCGACGTTCGCGGCCTTCGTCTCCTCGGTCATCGAGTCCGGCACGCCGCCTTCGCAGATGACCGCCATCCGCTCGCGGCTCACCGAGCTGGGCCTGACGCCCTATGACTGTCTCAACCCGACGCTCATGGACTATCTGTCGACTGTCGCAGCCAAGGCCGCCGGCACCTATCGCGAGGCCTGACCGCTTCGTCGCCTGACGTCGAGGGAGCGACAAGCCGGCACTGCGGATCACCCTGCCGCGCGCGCACAACGCCTCGGCGGCCCGGGACAACGCAGATCGAGGACGATGCCGCTTGCGCCGGTGGCAGGGCGAGGTGGTCGAACCCTAGAACAGTTCGACCATCACTGCCGACGACTTCCCGGACGGTCGGCCGTCGTGCGTGTCACGCTGCTGCTGCATGACGTAGCCGTCGTAGACTTCACTGAGATGGGCCGAGAAGGCCGTCGCAGGGAGGTCGCCACCGTATTCCGCCGCGTCGGCCACGACCACGATGTGGGACGACGCGCGCAGGAGCGCGGCCGAGACCTGCTCGAGCTGCTGGCGGACGATATCCTGAAACTGGATCGAGCCCGTCAATTCCATCACCGGGCCAACGATGGCGGCGCTATCGCCGTGAACGCGCGCCAGCATGTCTCGCTGCAGGTCAAAGAGACCGGTCATGTGTCCAGTCAGCCGGGAAAATGCCGACTCCATCATGTCGCAGCTCCGTTGCTCTTTAAGCCCGCGCTGCTCGAATGTGACCAACAGCGACTTCGACACCTGATCCGAAAGACCGGAGATCTGGCTCTTGAGCTGCGCCGATACCCGCCCGCTTTCGTCAGCCAGCGTTCGGATTTCCCTGGCGATTACGTTGAACCCGAGCCCAGCGCTACCACTGCGGGCCGCCTCGATGCCAGCGTTGATTGCCAGCATGCTGGTCTGCAAACTGATGCGCGAAACACCTCCGGCCAGCGACTGGATGGCGAGGGCGTTCCGCCCGGTTTCGGCGAGACTGTCGCTCATCTCCAAACGCGTGACGGCGCGTTCGTCAACAAAGCTGATAATTTGCTACATCGTCCCGCTGATGCGATGTGCGGGGCTCGAGACGGTGGAGGACTGACGGAACATTTGAACGGAGATGCAAGCTCTCGAAGTGGCATGCGACCAGCTCAGCGCTTCGGGCCATGACTCGCGATTGGCCAACGTCCGCTACGCCCCCAGGGGCGGACGCTCTCCTCCACCTTGAGCTACTGCCCGTTCAATGATCAAGTATAGTAGTCGCGACGGAGCGAGTGCTTATCCATTCGGTAGCGCAGCGTGTCGCGGGAGATGCCCAGCGTTCGTGCGGCGAGCGAGACGTTGCCGTTGTGCTGGCGCAGCGCGCCGATGATCATTGCCCGCTCGGTCTCGGCGAGCGTTCCGTCGTCGCTGTTTGGGGCGCTCCCCTGGGGCCCCTTCGCCGCCGGACTCCGCTCCATCAGTGCGGGCACGTCGCGCAGGTTGAGGTCGGCGACATCGATCTGGTCGCGGGCGCACATCAGCGCCGCCTGTTCGATCACATTGCGCAATTCGCGGATATTGCCGGGCCACGAGTGCCGCAGCATCGCCTGCCGGGCCGCGGACGTGAACGACAGATGCGCTCGGCCGTAACGCCGCTCGAACTCGAGAGCGAGGGTCTCGGCGATCGTCAGCACGTCCTCGCCGCGCTGGCGCAAGGGCGGAATTTCCGCAGTGATGGTGTTGAGCCGGTATAGCAGGTCGCTGCGGAACTCGCCGTGCAGTGCGCGCTCCTCGATCGCTGCATTGGTCGCCGCCACGAAGCGGACATTGACCGGCCGGTCGCGCACGCTGCCCACCGGCCGCACGATGCGGTCCTCGATGGCTTTGAGGAGCTTGCCTTGCTGGGCCAGTGGCAGCTCGCCGATCTCATCGAGAAACAGCGTGCCGCCGTCGGCGGCCTGAAACAGTCCGACCTTCTTTTCGGTGGCGCCGGTAAACGCTCCGCGCTCGTGCCCGAACAGCTCGGACTCGATAAGTTGCTCCGGCAACGCTGCGCAATTGACGGCAATGAATGGCTGGCTGGCACGAGGACCGTCGAAATGCAGCGCCCGCGCCACCAGCTCCTTACCGGTGCCGGTTTCCCCCAGGATTAAGACGGGCGGCCCTGCTTCCGACCCGTCGGGCGACGCCTTGCCCTCGGCCGCAGTGAGTGAGCGAATCTTGCGCTTCAACTCGAGGATGCCCGGCGAGGTGCCGACGATACGCTCGACCCCGCTGAGTTCGCGCTCGCGCGTCTTGTAGAACGACAACGTATCTTCGAGGCGCGACTGCTGCAGCAGACGGCCGGCGAGCAGGCTCATCTCGCTGAGCGACACCGGCTTGGTCAGGTAGTCGTCGGCGCCGGCTTTCATCGCGGCGACCGCCAGCTCGACCCCGCCATGCGCAGTGATCATTACCAGCTTGGTCCAGCGATCAGTCGTCCGGATCGTCTCGATCAGCGTCAACCCCGTGCCGTCCGGCAGGTTGTGATCGACGATGACGAGGTCCGGCTGCAGCGTCTGGTAGAGCCGCATACCCTCGGCGACCGTCTCGGCATGCTCGGCCGCAAAGCCTTGACGGTTGAGGAAGGTCTTCATGTTCCGCCCGAGCAACGGCTCGTCTTCGACGATCAAGACGACGGCCATCTCAAGCCGCCGGAAGTTCGAGGGAAACGGTCGTGCCCACGCCGCTCGTGCTGGCGAGGCTGAGCGTGCCGCCGAAGCGGTCGATGATGCCGCGCGTCAGCACCAGGCCGAGGCCGAGCCCGCCCGGCTTGGTAGTGAAATAGGCGGCCGAGACCCGCTGCAAAACATCCGGAGCGATCCCCCGTCCGGTGTCGGCTACCTCGATGCGGACCGTCTTGCCGCCCGCTCCGGCGGTGACAGTGATGGCCAGCTGGCCGACGTCGGACATGGCTTCGATGGCGTTGGTGACGATGGTGGTCAGCGCCTGTTCGAGCAGGCGGTCATCGGCCTTGACCCGCGCTGTGCCACTGCACCCGTCCGTCACCGTGATGGTCACGCCGTTCCGCATCGCCGCGCGCCGGTGCTTGTCCACCACAACGCCGAGCACCTTGATCGGATCGACAGGCCGCGGATCGTAGGACTCGGGACGCGCGTAGGCGAGCAGGTCGCGCACATAGCTGTCCATGCGGTCGACGTCGCGCATGATGTCATCGGCCACGTGGCGGCTGTCGGCGGGCAATTGCCCCTGCCAGAGCTCGGCCGACGAGCGGATCGATGCCATCGGATTGCGCAGGCTGTGGGCGACGGCGCTGGCCATCTGGCCGACCGCGGCGAACGCTTCGATCAGCGACATCTGTCGCTGCTGTCCCTCGATGATCCGGGCGCCGCGCTGCACGATCCAGTAGAGTACGCCGAACAGCAGTGCCGCGGCGGCGATCGCGCCGGTCCAGATCGCCAGCCGGCCGCGCTCCAGCGTCTCGTCGAGGCGCAGCGGCAGCCGATAGAACTCCATAACGGCAGCAACCGGCCCTCTGCCGGCGCCGCCGCGCAACGGCATGTAGGCCTCGATGAAATGGTCGACATTGCCCAACGCCACGTGCTCGGCCTTGTTGTCGTTGTTGAGATAGCTCATCGACGCGACGATCTCGCCGGTCAGCGCGCGATCGAGCTCTTCGTTGTCGACGAAGGTCTGGCCGACGATCTTGCTCTCGGTGGACCACAGGATACGACGCGTCGTGGCGTAGATGTTCACCCGCAGGATACCGGGAATGTTGAGGGTGTGTGTGGCGAAATCGAGCAGCGCCGGACTCTGATGTGGCGTTTTGGCGCCGTCATCGGTGAACATCGCCGCGCCGTTGACAGCAACGATGGCTTCGAGAAATTCCTGCGAAACCTGGCTCTCGCGCGAGATCAGGCTCTCGGTCAGGTAGCTGTTGAGCCACAGGGCCGCAGCGGCGCAGATGACAAGGATCGTTCCAAGGCTGCCGATCGCGAACCAGAGTCGGAGATTGAACGATGGACTTGGCATCGGACCTGGCCTCGGGCCCTCATGCCGCAGCACGGGCTCGGCGACGGACGCAGATCCAGACCAATATGGGGGGCAAAAACGATTGGCAAGCCGCAAGCGACCCAGAAAATGGCTCATCATGCAAACAGGGGACCGGACGAGCGCAGGGACGCGCCCGCCCGGTGACCGGTGTTTAGATGCCGGCGCAGCGGCTCACGGGCGGAACATAGACCGGCGTGGTGTCGACCGAGGTCGAATCGGTCGAGCTCGACTGCTTGCGGGTCTGTGAGCCGGCGCGGACGTTGGTCTTGATCTTCATGGGTAGTCTCCTGAGGTTGGCGCAACTGCGCGGTAATCAGCGGATGGTCCGCCGAACTGGGAAAACTGGGGGGCGGTCGTGAGCTCGATGTCACGACCGTCGATGGCGAGAGTGATGCCGAATGTGGCGGCCAGTTCCTCGAACAGGAACGGCAGACGGTCCGACATGTCGCCGACAAGCCGCGCGTGAACGGCAATGTCGGCGGCCGTGAACCGGCGTTGCGCCGCCAGCCGGCCGGCGGCCGCATTCACCTCGGCCTGGCAGGCGTCAGCGACGGCGATGATTGTCCGGGCCGTCTCGGCAAACTGCGCAATGGCTGCCGCGAACTGCCGAGTGAAGGTCGTGTCGCCGAGCTGCCCGGCGAGGGACTCGAGGAGGGCGTCGGCGACGCCGGCAGGGGCGTCGGCCCGGGCGGCGGAGAACCGGTCGCCGAGCCGCGGACCGGCGTCGCCCAGTCCCTGGCCACACTGGTCGAAGATGGCGGCGTAGGCGAGCTCGCGGTTCTGCCGCCGCTCTTCCGTTCCGAGCAGCGTCGCCCGATGCATCGTGTCGCGGTGGAGGGCGAAGCGAGCATGGACCGGCGCGAACGCGGCATCACCGGAGCGCGCGGCGTCATCGGCGATCGTCGCCAATTGCTCGTAGCAGCGCGCCATCGCCGGCCAGAACGGAAACAGTGCGCAGTGGACCCGCAGACCGAACAGGCCATAGTCGAACGCCGCATCGCAATCGTCGAGCGCTGCGCGGACTTCGGGATCGAAGACGAAGTCGCGGTCCTCCGCGCCGTCGAGCACGGCCGCAAGGAACTCGCGCACCATATGGCTCGGCCCGGCGCACACCCCGGTCTCGGAGTGGAACGAATAGTTGCGCTCGGCATAGTCGAAGATCGCCTCGGCGGTGATCGGCTGCTCGGGTGACACCACCGGTTCGCCGACCGGCACGAACATCATCTGGTGCGTCGCCATGCGCAGCCCGTCGGTGACGCGAAACAGCGACGATAGGGCCGGATGCAGCGGCGCCGCCGCCGCACCGGCGCGCACCAGCTGATAAGTCGGCACCGCGAGCACCAGCGCGGCAAGGCGCTCGGTATGCGCCACGGTCCATCCCTCGGCAGCGGCGGGAAACCGTTCGAGGAACCGTGCCCGGATGAATTTTAGCGCCGCCATCATCTGCGGCCAGTGCGCGCGCATCGCCTTGAGGGCGCTGGTGTTCATCGGCCGGTCGGCGAGGTAGCGCGTTCCCGGGAACGGGCAGGCCTTCCATTCGGTCGGCGTATCGAGCCGCAGCGGACGCGGAAACACGTTGGCTTCCCCGACCTGCCGGCCATCTGCATCGAGTGCGATGTGGGCGACCCGGAACATTGGCACGATTAGTTCGAGATGGCCCGGATCGACGGCACGTCCAGTCAGCTCCGAGGTGATCCGGGCGCAATCGGCCCAGTTGCGCGGACCGCTCGCGATGCTGGGCGGCAGCGGCGATGGGCGTGCGTGACCGAGCACCGTCGGTTCCGTCGCGCTGCCCGCGGACTCGAGAATGCCGGCATCGACCAGGCCCTCGAGCAACTCGCGCATCCGTGGCCAGGAATGGTCCTTGCCCCAGCCCAGTACCGCATCGGCGCGGAAGCGGGTCTGGCGCGCCAGGGTCTCGCCGAAGGCGAACAGGTCCGGCTCGTCGAAGGAGACCTCCTTGTCCCCGTAGTAGAGGAAAAGCTCCGGGCGGCCGTCGTCGGTGGTCGCGTACTGCACCACCATCCGGCGCGGCATCGCGAGCACCAGTTCGTCGGTAGCCTGCAGGCCCGACGGGACCGCATGGTCGACCGGACAGGTGCCGGCTGGTCGATCGTTGATGTCACTCAGAGGCTGCATTGCAAAGGTCCATGCCGACCGGAGCCGGAGTTGCAGACTGAATTGCAAGGCCCGTGCCAGTTCCGGTCCAGCGACGGGATATAACGTAATACCAATGAGTTAGGGCAGACTCGCGGTTGTGGTCGTGGTGGGGGAAAGTTGGGTGTGGGGGCGAAACCCCCGGCCGATTGGGGGATATCCCCCACGATTGCACCCACCGGCGCATGCCGCCTAAGCCCGTCCTCGCGCGGAAGCGAAGGTGGTTTTGCTTCGGCGCGGAGAGCACGTGTGGCAACTCATTTCACCCAGACCCTGATCGCGCTGTCGAACGACGGCCCGCGGCGCACCCATCTCGTCTGGGTCATGGCCGGGATCGGCGTCGTGGCCTGGATGGTGTGGTTCGTCACCGCCCCGATCACTCTCTATGGCACGTCGGCGTCGGCCCGGATCGAGGCCGAGGCGTCGGCGCATGAGATCGACGTTCCAGTCGCGGGCGAAATGGTCTCGTTGCGTGCGACGCTCGGCATGCGCGTCAAGGCTGGCGACACTATTGCCGAGCTCGACGATACCCAGGACCGGTTGAGGCTCGCTGAAGCCGAAGCGGCGCTCAGTGCCCTCCAGGCCAAGGCCGATCATCTTGTCCGGCAGATCGCCGCGCGCGAGGCGTCGCGGCAGGACGACCTGGCCTCGGCTCAGGCGGCCACGGCAGTGGCCCAGACCCACAACGACGAGGCGATCGTCGCCCTCGACTTCGCCCGTGGCCGCAGCGAGCGCCTTGCCAAGCTGGGCAGCGCGGGCGGTGCGACGACCGCCGATCGGCTGAAGGCCAAGGCCGACGCCGACACGCTGGCCGCAACGCAGAGCGGCTGGGTCTCGGAGATCCTGCGCATCCAGCTTCAGGCGCACGCTCGCGATGCCCAGGCCACCGCCGAGATCGAGGGGCTCGACAACGACCAGGCCGCGACGGCCGTTGACATCGAGACGGCGCGGGCCACGGTCGAGCTCGCCCGTCGCGCCATCGCCCGTCACACCATCCGCGCCAGCATCGGTGGCCGGATTGGCGATCTCACCGGCAAGCAACCGGGCGCCTATCTGGCGGAAGGCGAGGAGCTGGTGACCATCGTTCCGGATGGCCCCGTCATCATCGTCGCCGATTTCGCAGTGTCCGAGGCGCTTGGCAAAGTGCGAGTTGGCCAGCTGGCGACGTTTCGCCTGGACGGCACTGCCTCGTTCGGCGCCATTGCCGCGACGGTCAGTGCAGTCTCCGCCGAGACGCGGGACAATCTGCTTCGGGTCGATCTTGCCATCGACCCCGCCAGCCTGGGAGCCGCTGCCCTGCAGCACGGCCAGCCCGGCAGCGTCGACATTGCCATCGACACCATCACACCTGCGGGCCTGGTCCTGCGCGCCACCGGTATCGGCGGTCCCTCGCCAGCTCGGCAAGAGACTTCGCCATGAGCCTTGCCGCGACGGCGCCACGCCGCTGGTTCGCGCCCGAAGTGGTGCAGACCTCTGCCATGGATTGTGGGCCGGCGGCTCTCAAATGCGTGCTCGAGGGGTTTCGGATTCCGGTGAGCTATGGCCGGCTCCGCGAGGCCTGCCAGACTGGCATCGACGGGACGTCGATCGACGCGCTCGAGGAGGTCGCCAATGCGCTGGGGCTTGAGGCGACCCAGTCGCTGCTGCCGGTCGACCATCTGTTCCTCGAGCGTCTGATGGTGTTTCCGGCCATCGTGGTGGTGCGGCAGGGCAGTGGCGCGACGCATTTCGTCGTGGTCTGGGCCCGCGTCGGCGCGTGGCTGCAGATTATGGATCCGGGTCTCGGCCGGCGCTGGGTCAAGGCGAGTGCGTTCGCTGCCGACATCTTTCGGCACCAGGCCAGCGTGCCGGCCGCGGCCTGGCGCGACTGGGCGCTCTCGGAGGAATTCACCACCCCCCTGGCCGAACGGTTCGCCCGGCTGGGCGGCTCGACCGGCGACATCCGCCGCCTGGTGGCAATCGCCACCGCCGATCCGGGCTGGTACCCGCTTGCCGCGCTCGATGCGACGATCCGCATGGCGGGCAAGCTGCTCGACGCCGGCGGCATCGAGCGGGGCGCCGAAGCCGTCCGCCTCGTCGACAGCCTGTTCCACCAGACCGTCGACAGTCCCGACGACATCTACACGATCCTCCCACCCGAATGCTGGCTTGTGGCCCCCGACCCGCAAAGCGCCGTCCTGGGCGAGCGGCACCTGCTGCTCAAAGGGGCTGTGCTGGTGCGGGTTGGTCGCGCGGTGGGACCGACGCTCGCGGTCGGGACGGACGAGCGCTTGACGCCGGAACTGGCTGCCGCGCTGAGCGAGACGGCGCCCCGGCCGCTCGCCGTGCTCGGCCGTCTGCTGCGCGAGGACGGCCTGCTGTCGCCGATCGCCCTTGTCGCCGCCATTGGACTGGCGAGTGCGATCATGCTCGCCGAGGTGCTGGTCCTGCGCTCGCTCGTCGATCTGGGGAGCATCCTGCAGGTCGCCGGCCAGCGCTTTGCCGCCGTCGCGGCGCTCCTTGGCTTGATGCTCGCCGCCCTCGCCATCCGGCTCGGCATTGCGCGCGAAGCGCTGCGGATGGGCCGCGCCGTCGAACTGCGCCTCCGCATGGCGCTCCTCGACAAGCTGCCGCGCCTAAGCGACCGCTATTTCCAGAGCCGGCCCATCTCCGACATGGCGGACCGCGGCCACAACCTGCATCTGACCCGGGCCGTTCCGGGCATGGGGATCGCCTTCGTCCAGGGCTGCGCCGAATTGACCCTCATGCTGGGGGCGATCGCGCTGATCGACGCGCGAGCGGCGCTGATGGCGATCGGCGTGACCGCGTTGCTGGTCGCGGTCGCACAGACGCTGCAGCCGCTCGTCAGCGAAGCCGATCTCCGAGTCCGTAGCCATGCCGGGGCACTCCATGGCTTTTCGCTCGACGCGCTGCTGGGGGCGATCCCGATCCGCGTGCATCGTGCCCAGCGAGCGGTCCGGCGCCGGCACGAGGGCCTTCTCGTCGAATGGGCGCGTGCACTGCTGGGGCTCAGCCGAACGGCGCTGCTCATCGAAGGTGCGCAACAGGCCTGTGCCCTCGCTCTCCTCAGCCTGATCCTGTTCGATCATTTCGGCCGCAGCGCCGGCGTTTCGGGCGGCGACCTGCTGCTGGTCTACTGGCTGCTGAAGCTGCCGGTCGCTGGCAATACGCTGCTGTCGCTGGCGCACCAGTATCCGGCACAACGCAACGTACTGCTGCGCCTGCTCGAACCATTGGCGGCCCCGGAATCCGGTGTCGCCGCCGAGGCCACGGCCCCCTCCAGCCGCATGGCGCCCGCCCGCATCGATATCACCCAAGCCACCGTCCTCGCCGGCGGTCATGTGCTGCTGCGCGACCTCGAGCTTCGAATCGAGCCGGGCGAGCATGTCGCGATCGTCGGGCCGTCCGGCGCTGGTAAGTCGAGCCTCATCGGGCTGCTGCTCGGCTGGCATGCGCTTTCCAGCGGAGTGGCGCTGGTCGATGGCGAACTGCTCGATGCGGACAAGCTTGCCGCGCTCCGGCGCAGCACCGCCTGGGTTGATCCCGCCATCCAGCTCTGGAACCGCTCGCTACGCGACAACGTCGACTTCAGCACCACCGATGCAGACGCCGCAAAGGTCGCAGAGACGATGCGGCTGGCCGATCTGAGCGGAGTCGCGCAACGCCTCCCCGAGGGGCTAGCGACTTCGCTGGGCGAAGGCGGCGCCCTGCTGTCGGGCGGTGAGGGGCAGCGCGTTCGGCTGGCCCGCGCCATGACCCAGGAGGGTGTACGGCTGGTGCTGCTCGACGAACCGTTTCGCGGCACCGATCGCGAGCAGCGCCAGCATTTGCTTGAAACCGCCCGCCAGCACTGGGCGGCGGCGACGCTGCTCTGCGTCACTCACGATATCGGCGAGACGCTGGCGTTCGACCGGGTCCTCGTCGTCGAGGACGGCCGGATCATCGAAGATGGGCGGCCCGACCACCTTGCCGCCGTGCCCAGCCGCTACGCCGAACTGCTCGCAGCCGAGACGCTGGCCCGCACCAGATTGTGGCAGGGTCGGCAGTGGCAGCACCTGAGTGTCGAGGGTGGCCATGTCCGACGCCACGGCTGACGTCCTCGCCGAGGTGACGGGCAAGGCCCGCAGCCGGGTCGCTGCCGCCCGGAAGCCGGACGCGACATTGCTCGAGAGCAGCTGGCCGCTGGTCCGGCTGGGCGAAGGGCTGGCGGCGCTGGCCGGCGCCCTGTCACTGGCTGCAGCAGGCAGCAGCATCCCGGCACTCCCCCGCGACGTCCTCGAGGGAACGACGGACAATCTCGGGCACTGGATGGACTGGGCGAGCGAGCGGCTGTCGCTCGAGGTCGAGCAGGTCGAAGCGAGCGTTGCCGACCTTGCCGATCTGCTCCGCATCGCCGCTCCGGCGATCATCCGCATCCGGACCAGGACGGCTCCGGCTTTCGTTCTGGTGCTGGCGCGACGCGGTCATGCGCTGCAGGTGCTTGGCTCCGACCTCCGCCGTCGTACACTCAGGCTCGAGACGCTGCGCGACCAGATGACGGCGCCGCACGAAGCGCCGCTCAACCGTGAACTCGACAGGCTGCTCGATGCCGCGGCCGTCGCGCCGCGCCGCCGCGTTGCCGTGCGAAGTGCCATGGCACGCGAGCGGCTCGGCGCCACGCCCATCGATGGCGTATGGCTCCTCCGCCTGCCGCCGTCGCGGCCCTTCGCCGAGCAATTGCGGGCACTCAGGCTGCCAGGCCGACTGGCTCTATCGGCCCTCGTCTTTGCCGTCCTCTACGGCCTCGAGATTCTCGCCTGGGGCGTCATCGGCGGCAGTATCCTTGCCGGGCGGCTCGATTTCGGCTGGCTTGCCGCCTGGTCGCTGCTGCTGCTGTCGATGGTGCCGCTACGGGGCCTCGGCAGCTGGATCAACGCGCGGCTCGCCGTCGACTTCGGCCGGCTGCTGAAAAGCCGGCTGCTGCTCGGCGCTCTGAGCATCGATCCCGAGGCAGTCCGCCGGCAGGGCGCCGGACACCTCCTGGCGCGGGTCATGGAATCGCAGGCGTTCGAGGCCCTCGCCGTGGCAGGCGGCATGTCGGCGCTGGTCGCGGTCATCGAACTCGGCTTTTCGCTATGGCTGCTGGCAAGCGGCGCCGGCGGCGCCTTGCAGGCCGCGCTGCTGATCGCCTGGACCGGCCTCGCCATCGCCCTCGGCTCCGTCTTTTTCCGTCGTCTCGGCGCATGGACGAGTTCCCGCCTCGACCTGACCCATGGACTGATCGAACGCCTTGTCGGCCATCGCACCATCCTTGCCCAGGAACAGCCCTCCCGCCGGGTCGAAGCAGATCGCGAAATGAGCGCCTATCTCCAAACCTCGACGGCCGTCGACAAGGCGGCGCTGCCGTTTCTGGTTGCCGTCCCTGCCGGGTGGATGGCCATCGGTGTAGCCGGGCTTGCTCCTGCCTTCATTGCGGGGACAGCCGGTGCCGGCGCAATGGCCGTGGCACTCGGGGGGGTTCTGTTTGCGACACGGGCGCTGGGCAGCGTCACCGCGAGCCTCGCGGCACTGGGGCGAGCCGCCATGGCCTGGCGGGAGATCGCGCCGATGTTCAAGGCGGCGAGCGAGCGGCCGGCCCCGGGTCCGCTCATCGCCCGTACGGCGATGCGTCCCGGGGACCGCGCCGGCGGCCCACTCATCAAAGCCTCGGGACTGGGCTTCGGCTATCCTCATCGTCCGATCCTCGAAGGGGCCAACCTGACGATCGCCCACGGCGAGCGGCTGCTGCTCGAGGGCCGCTCCGGTGGCGGCAAGTCGACGCTCGCCTCGCTGCTGGTCGGTACGCGTCGTCCGCACTCGGGAACTTTGCTGCTCAACGGAGAGGACCGCCGGTCTCTCGGCGACGCCTGGCATCAGTTCGCCACGCAGGCGCCGCAGTTCCACGAGAACCACATTCTATCAGGCAGCCTCGGGTTCAACCTGCTGCTCGGCCGGCGCTGGCCGGCTACCGCCGAGGACCTGGCCGAGGCGCGTGCCATGTGCGAGGAGCTCGGGCTTGGCGACCTACTGGAGCGCATGCCGGGCGGCCTCAACCAGATGATCGGCGAAACCGGCTGGCAGCTCTCGCACGGCGAGCGCAGCCGCATCTATCTCGCCCGCGCGCTGCTGCAGGACGCCGAACTGACCATCCTCGACGAGAGCTTTGCCGCGCTCGATCCGGAAATCTTGCAGCTCTGCCTCGACTGCGCCTTTCGCCGCGCCCGCACCCTGCTCGTCATCGCGCATCCGTAGAGCGCTGCGCGAGGCTGGCCGATGCACTCGTCTTTTCAATAGCCCGACACACTGAGAGCGACCTGCATAAGGCCCTGATTCAGCAGCGAAAGGGCTTTTGGAGCGACTCGACGTGACGTTCCAGGAGCAACCCGAAACAGAGAAGCTGCAGGTGAAGAGGGCACCCCAAGTTTCTGCCGTCCTCTTCCTCGAGCGCTTTCAGCCTGCGCGCGTCCGACAGATCGAGGCCACCATACTTGGCTAGAAAGTGGCACTGCTGACCCCGTGCTTGCGGCAGACGTCCGCTGTCGCGAGCCCGGCCTCGTCGTCCTTCAATATCTCCATGATCTGCTCTTGGTTGAACCTCGTTTGCTTCACCCGACCGTCCATCCGCGATAACGGATTCCATACCGCCTACCCAGAAGATATTCGGCTACGCCCGGGTCTCATCGATAGATCAGAACGACGCCGCTCACTCCTGTCAGCGGCCCCCGTTTCCTCGGAAATGCTGCAGTAATTCTTCGCGCTATGATGTCTCACCAGACATATGAGTAGGTCCGGTGCAGAACAAAGCCTCCGTCAATGCTGACTATTGGCACGCCGCCTGACCTCCAGTGCAAGATTGGCCCATCACAAGCGGGAGGTGACGATGCGCGTTCTGACAGGGGTACTCTTGACGTCGTTGATCGCGGTCGGAACCGCTCAAGCAGTCGACAAGGTGCAGATCGGCGACAAAAGCGTGTTCCCGGAAAGCCTGACGTCGACCGCTGATGGCACGCTCATTGTGGGCAGCATCGGCACCGGCCAGATTTTCCGTGCGGCACCGGGCGCCGCTCGCGCCGATAAGTGGATCGACGCCGTGACCGAAGGGCCGACCGCGGTGCTGGGCGTCTACGCCGACGAGGCCAACAAGACGCTCTGGGCCTGCTACTCGGACCTAGCTCTGTTCAGCGGCAAGGCCGGCAAGCCGTCGATGCTGCGCAGCTACGACCTGTCGAGCGGCGCTTTGAAGATAGCGGTGCCGCTGGGCGACGGCACGTTCTGCAATGACATTGCGACCACCGCCGATGGCACCGCCTACGCCACCGACACGGCCGGCGGCCAGGTATTCCGGGTCAAACCCGGCGCGACGGCCGCCGAACCCTTCTTCAAGGATGCGGCCCTGGCGAGCCTCGACGGACTGAGTGTCGGGCCGGATGGGGCGCTGTATCTGAACGGAGTGTCGACGGGAAAGCTGTTCCGCCTGACCATGAGCACCGATGGCGCGGCCGGCGCGCTCACCGAACTCAAGCCGTCGGCCCCGCTCAAGGGCCCGGATGGCATGCGGTTCGGCGACGATGGCGTCCTCTACCTCGCCGAAAACGGCGCGGCGCAGATCGACGCGATCGCCATCGCTGGCGATGTGGCGACAGTGACGCCTCTCACGACCGGCGGCTGGGACACCCCCACCGCGGTGACCAAGGTGGGCAAGACGATCTGGGTCAGCGAGGCCAAGTTCTCGAAGATGGGGGGAACCGAGGACCCGGGCCAGTTCTGGGCCTACGCCCTACCCCTCAACTAGGGCGGAGTGGCCGCGGGCCTTGCCTTGGCCGGCGTCCTCCGTGGCCGCGGCGCTCCGGGATTAGTCGAGGCCCGGCAACGGCGCCCCAACCAGCGCCAGGGCGATGGCGTCGTGGCGCTGCCTTGGCCCAGGGACGTCGTGCGGACCAAACCCCTGCATCGTATTGACATGCAGTTTCAGTGGGATCGGCTGCACGCCCAGCACGTCGCTGAACCCGCCCTCCCGGCCGGTGAGGACGACCGGCGCTTCAGGATCGTGGGCTTTGAGGGCGTCGATCAGGTCGCGGACACGAATACCGGAAAAACTCGGTGCCCCTGACGGGCCGTCTGCCTTTTCCATATGTTCCCCCGAACGCAGCGGCGACCGCTCGGCCTGCCCTGCCGTACGGCGGAGGATACGGCCGGGCCGTCCTGCTCCGCACCCCCTGTTTGAGGGGAATCGAAGCGGCTCCGCCCAGGATCGCGACTATTTCCGCTCGAGAACACAATTTGCCCCTGCATTGCCGAGCTTGCAAATGACCGATCGTGCAATTATCCAAGTCCGTAGAACTACTTGCTAAGACAGATGCACCCAAGCGCTGGACTTGTACTGGAAGATCCGGGCC